>NZ_JBHUAF010000041.1:0-34844 GCF_042789895.1 Kitasatospora sp. NPDC056783 | reverse complement strand
TCAGCCACGTGATCATTCTGACCGCCCGGAGCCGCCAGCCGCAGCACCCGGGCGCCTGGTCACAAGAGGGCGAACGTTGTCTGATGCGGCACTAGAAACGACCGCGGATCTGCATGCCGGTGTCGCCGTCCGGGTTGTTCAGCGCGTCATAGACCTTGTGGCCGGAGTCGCGGGCACCACCGGCCCAGCTGACCTTGCCCGTGTGCGTCAGCTTGGCGGCGATGCCGCTCCAGTACTTCGCCTCGCGCTCCCACTGGACGTCCTCCAGAAGGGCATCCAGGGTGACTCCCTCGGGCATCGGGTCGGTGGACCAAGACATGGTGCGGTTCATGGTCGCACCGAGGCCGGCCACGACGGCGGGAGCGGTGATGGCGGTCTTGGCGTGGAACAGCTCAGCGTTCTGCTGCAGGAAGTCGCCGACCGTCTCCATGAGCTCACGCTGGACGACAGCCTGGTCGGGGCGGCTGTTGTTGCTGCCGGTGGGGATGTCCTCGTACTCGATGCCGGTCGAGGCGGCATGGATGCCGGCCTTGCCGAGCATGGCCGTGGAAATGAGCGTCCTCAGGACAGACATCGTCATCCACTCCGCGGCCTTGTCCGACACCTGGCGCTTGCCGGTGAGGATCAGGCTGGACAGCGGAGCCGTGCCCTCACCGAACGGCACGGTCAACGACTCCATCAGCTTGCGCGTGACCGTGGTGCCGAAGTCGCGGCCGTCCATGGACATGGCCAGGGACTTGTCGACCGGGACACCCTTGAGGTTGCGGTCGTGGAAGATCTGCCGGGCGGCCATGACGCTGATGCCGTGGAAGATCTCGATGGAGAGCTTCAGCTCCCCGAAGTCGAAGTCCTCCAGGTCGTACGCCGCCGGGTTCTTCTTGATCCGATGCAGCGCCGTGACCTGGGTCTCGGCGTCGAGGGCGATGAGGCCGTCACGGATCGGCAGGTGCCACGTACCGTTCTCGTCCCGGCTCAGCGGGCGCGGGGACCAGAGGGTGATCTGCGGCACCGACCACGCACTGTCGAAGTCCCCCCGCAAGCCGGCTGCAATGTAGTCCGCGTACTCGCCGACGTTCTTGGCCTTCTTGCTGCCTGCCGTACCTATGGGCCGCTGCACCTCGGCGCGCAAGCGGGCGTAAGGGTCGATCTCATAGCCGGCCTTCACTGCACGCTTGGCGTCCTCCTCCACCTTCGCCGGGTCATTGACGAGGTAGAGCAGGTTCTCGCCATCGATGACGGCGTTCACCATGACGCCCTCGCGGACGATCGAGAGCTGGATGGGGAAGCCGGTGGTGACCGGCTTCGTGAACGTGGTGATGGACATGGGTTCCCTCCCCTACGCGAGCGCCCCTCTGACGTCTCGTCGTTTCGCAGGACGCTAGCTGACAGCTCGCCATATAGTCAACTGCGGTTGATGAACCATCCGTTCGACTCCACCGCAGCTGGAAAATCTCAAACTGCGGCAAAGTAGAGCCAGCCCAAAGGGCAACTGCGGATGAGTTTTCCTTGCCAGGCTTCTATCCGCGGAAGCTACAGGCCCCGCGAAAGCGCGATTTCCAGCGGCTTTCGCAATGCCGCAGTTCAGGGGCAGGACGGACCACGAGATCCGAAACGACTGGCAGCTTCGAGGGGTATCGCTCCGACCCCAGCCCGCCTGACGCAAGCCGGAGCACTTCGCCCGGCATCCCGACCCCGCCCCGGGGCGCCGTTCAGAACACTCGACCACTGCGGCCGCCGAGCACCCTCGGCTATGTCGAGCCACCAGCCGAGCCACCACGACCGTCGCCGGCACCCCCAGGGCCACCGACTCTCCGCCCGAGATCCCAGCCCACCCCACCGGAGCCCTTGGCGTCGCCGATCGCCACTCACACCCCTGGAAGCCCGGCCAGCGAGCCGACACTCGCCGCCCGCGCACCGTACCGATCGACCTTCTGGCACGGATCTGGCACGGCGGGGGCGGATTGGTCCAGACAACACGAAAGCCGCAGGTCAGATGACCTGCGGCTTTCGGCAGCGGAGCGGGCGACGAGAATCGAACTCGCGCTCTAAGCTTGGGAAGCTCATGTTCTACCATTAAACTACGCCCGCCTGATGAGCCGTCAGAGACCGCTCGATCCAGTGTCACTGTACCCCATTCGCGACGGTCGTTGCACAGGGGGCCGGCGGACGTGGCGGAGCCGGGTGGGGCGGGTGTGGGGGCGTACTGTTTGGGCCGCGTGCGAGTGCCCCGGCGGGTGGGGGCCAGGGCGGCGAGCCATGGTGAGGAATGTCCGGAACATCCCCTAATGTGACGCTGTCCTGGGGCTCGGCCGCCGGGGACGCGAGTACGGGTGAGTACTGGGTTAGGGATGGGAAGGGGATCGATGGAGCAGCGCGCCGTCGTTCGTTGTGCCGAGGGGCACCTGTTCAGCACCACCACGTTTCCGATGCAGAACCTCGGTCCGGGCCGGCTCGGGCCCGGGAGGCTGATCCGCTGTCCGCAGTGTGGACGGCTGCGGAGTTCGGTGCTGGCCGACATGCGGGAGCTGTCGGAGCCGCAACTGGCGCGGGCGATGCGGCTGGAGGCCGCGGAGTTCCTGGCCTGACGGCGGACGGATGGGCAGGCGGGCCCCGGGCTGATTCGTCCGGGGCCCTTTCTTGCACGTAACCTCGAAGCGTGCTGCTCTCTGACAAGGACATCCGTACCGAAATCGACCGGGGCCGGGTCACCATCGACCCGTTCGACCCGGCGATGATCCAGCCGTCGAGTATCGACGTGCGCCTCGACCGCTTCTTCCGCGTGTTCGAGAACCACAAGTACCCGCACATCGACCCCTCCGAGGAGCAGCCGGACCTGACCCGGCTGGTCGAGCCGGACGGCGACGAGGCGTTCATCCTGCACCCCGGCGAGTTCGTGCTGGCCTCGACGTACGAGGTCATCACGCTGCCGGACGACGTCGCGTCCCGGCTGGAGGGCAAGTCGAGCCTGGGCCGGCTGGGCCTGCTCACCCACTCCACGGCCGGCTTCATCGACCCCGGCTTCAGCGGTCACGTGACCCTGGAGCTGTCGAACGTCGCGACGCTGCCGATCAAGCTGTACCCGGGCATGAAGATCGGGCAGCTGTGCCTGTTCCGGCTCTCCTCGCCCTCGGAGCACCCGTACGGCTCGGCGCGCTACGGCTCGCGCTACCAGGGCCAGCGCGGCCCGACGCCGTCCCGCTCGTACCTCAACTTCCACCAGACGAAGGTCTGACGCGGACCTCCGGAGCGCACGCACGACGGGCGGCCGACCCCTTCCGGGAACGGATGGGGTGGCCGCCCACGGCGTTGTTCAGGCCCGCTTGGGGCTGGTGACGGCGACCAGCTCGGTGCCGTCCTCGGAGAGCCGCAGCTCGGTGCGCAGCTCGGCCAGCTCACCGAGGTGGTGCAGGTGGGTGCCGCCGCAGAAGATCTGCGCGCCGCCCTCGGGCAGCTCGCAGTGCCACTGGCGGCGGGCGGTGAGCTCGGGGCCGGGCACCTCGATGCGGACCGGGGCGTCGGCGGCGACCCAGGCGGCGAGCCGGGCGTTGACGGCCTCGGTGAGGGCGGGCAGGGCGTCGGCGAGGGCCGGGAACTCCTCGGTGGCGTCCGCCGTGAAGCCCTTCTTCTTCAGCGACTTGCCGAGCCGGTAGGTGTCCGTGCTGGCCGCCGTGTCCATCACCGAGCTCGCCATCGCGAGGCTGTCGAAGTCCGGGTTGCCGAAGGCGTCCGAGCGGCCCGGGTCCTTGCGCCAGCGCGGGGCGAGCGCGGCGTTCAGGGCGAGGGCGAGCAGGTGGCAGCCGCTGTGCGAGGCGCTGAGGGCGCCCCGGCGCTCGGGGTCGACGGCGAGCGCGGCGGTACGGCCGACGATGTCACCGGGGTCGGTGCCGAGGACGTGCAGGACCAGCCAGGACCACTCCTCGTCACCGCGGCGGACCGGGATGTCGGCGCCGGCCAGCGGCTCCCCGCCCTCCGGGCCGACGGCGCCGGTCAGGCAGTCGACCACGGCCAGCTCGGTGCCGTCCACGGTCAGGGTGCCGAGGTCGGCGGGCTGGTCGGGCCAGGTGTGGTCGAGCGGGTGGAACGGGGTCGCCTCGGTGACGACGGCGTACCGGCCGTCGGCCAGCGGGTGCACCGCGAGCACCGGGGACTCGCCGGTCACCGCCCCGGCCGGGAAGCTGACGTGGGTGGTGGGGAGGGGCATGCCTGGCTCCGGTGAAGGTGGGACGACGAGGGTGGGGCGGGTGCGGCTCTCGGCCGCGGCCCGCCCCCATTCTGCCCTCCGCCCGTCCGGCCCCTCAGCCCAGCGTCGGCAGTTTGATCAGCACCAGCAGCGCGACCAGTTGCACCGCCGAGGCGGCGGCGGCCTTGCCCCAGGGCAGGTCGTGCAGCCGCCGGACCATGCTGGTCAGCAGGTACGCGCAGAGCATCCAGGTGGCCCAGCCGACGACCTGGACGACGGGGCTGCCGGAGGGCAGCACCAGGTCGAGCAGCAGCCGGGGCGCGTCGGTCAGCCAGCCGATCAGCGCCGCCAGGCCGATGGTCGCCTTCCACGGGCCGTCGCCGCCCAGCTGGCGGGCCAGCGCGTAGGTGACCGTGCCGAAGATCGCGCCGGTCACGGTGAAGCCGATGGCGGCGGCGAGGATGCCGGTCAGCGCCACGGTGAAGGTCGAATTGACGATGTCGTCGTGGGTCAGCCCTATGCCGAGCACCGCGAGCGCGCCGTACACCAGCGAGACGGTGAGGGCGGGCAGCCAGACCTGGTGGTCGCGGGTGCGGTCGAAGATCGCGGTCGGGCCGCGGAGCAGGCCGAGGAACAGCTCGCGCCAGTGCGGGCGGGGCCCGGCGACGTGCGGGGCGGACTGGCCGCCCGCCCGGTAGACGGCGACGTTGTCCTGGCCGTACGCCTGCTCCTGCTCGTACGACGGGTCGTACGGCCGGTCGTACCCCTGCCGGTACGGCTGCTGGTCGTAGCCCTGGTCGTAGCCCTGGTCCGGACCGTAGCCCTGTCCGGGCCCGTACGGCGGCTGCTGCCCGTGGCCGCCGTCGTGGTAGCCCTGCTCCCCCGCGTACGGGTCGCCGACCGGGAAGGCCCGGGTGCTGCCGGGCCGGTCCGCCGCGTACGGGTCGTACCCGCCGCCCGCCGGGTGCCCCGGCCCGTGGGGCACGCCCCCGGGTGCACCACCGGGCCCGCCCGGCCCGCCCGGCACGCTCGGGTGCGAGGTCGTGAAGTACTCGGGCCCGTCCGTCCCCCCGTGTCCCCCGGAGGCCCCCGGCGGCGGAGGAGGGGCCGACCACCTGCCGTGCGGGCGGTCGGCGCCCTGACCGCTGTCGTATCGATTACCAGCCACGGTCCGAAGGTACCCGCCCGACCGGGCGCGCGTCGGCCCCGGACGAAGCCGGGGCCGGTTTGCAGCGAGGCTGAGACGAACGGGTCCGAAAAGGCCGCTACCGCTGCGCGCTGACCGACGGCCCGTGCACCGCCGCGGCCGCGCTGGTGCCGGCCGGGCAGCCGCCCGGGCCGGCCGAGGTGCGGACGGCGCCGACCGGCAGCAGGGTGCCGCAGGCGATCCGGATGCCGTTCGGCAGCTCGTTGTCCGACTCCACGATCGCGCCGTCGCCGATCACCGCGCCGTCCAGCGCCGAGCGGGCGCCGACGGTGGCGAAGGCGCCCACGATCGAGTCCTTGACCAGGGTGTCCGGGCCGATCACCGCGCCCGGCAGGATCACGCTGCCCTCGACGATCGCGCCGGCCTCGACCACCGCGTCCTCGGCGACCACGGTGCCGCCGCTGAGCACCGCGCCCGGGTGGACGGTGGCACCGGGCAGCAGCAGGGCGTCGCCGGTCGGGCCGGGGACGGCCGGGGAGTCGACCTTGCCGAGCACCAGGTCGGCCGAGCCGCGGACGAAGGCCGCCGGGGTGCCCAGGTCCAGCCAGTACGAGGTGTCGACGACGCCGCGCAGCAACGCGCCGGTGGCCAGCAGTTCGGGGAAGGTCTCGCGCTCGACGGACACCTCGCGGCCGGCCGGGATCCGGTCGATCACGGACCGGGTGAAGACGTAGCAGCCGGCGTTGATCTGGTCGGTGACGATCTGCTCCGGGGTCTCCGGCTTCTCCAGGAACTCCAGCACCCGGCCGTCCGCGTCGGTCGGGACGAGGCCGAAGGCGCGCGGGTCCTCGACCCGGGTCAGGTGCAGCGTGACGTCGGCCCCGGCGGCCACGTGGCCGTCGCGAAGGGCGGCGATGTCGACGCCGGAGAGGATGTCGCCGTTGAAGACCAGGACCGGCTCGTCCGGGCCGCAGGTCAGACCGGAGGCGGCGTTGCGGATGGCCCCGCCGGTGCCCAGCGGCTCGCGCTCGGTCAGGTAGACGAGCTCGATGCCGTACGGGGTGCCGTCCTGGAAGTGGTCCTCGAACACCTCGGCCAGGTAGGAGGTGGCCAGCACCACGCGGGTGACGCCGGCCGCGGCCGCGCGGGCCAGCTGGTGTGCGATGAACGGGACGCCTGCCACCGGCAGCATCGGCTTGGGGGTGTGGGTGGTCAGCGGACGCAGTCGCGTGCCCTTACCACCGACCAGCATGATCGCCTCGGTCATGGTCTGCGCTGTTCCCCTTGTGGTCTCTGCGGCCCGGCCCGGCGGGCCGATACCTCCGTCGTCGGTCTGGACCCGGCCGCCCGGCCGGGTCGCCACCCGTCCGGGGCTTCCGTCCGGAGCGGGCGGACCGGCGCGGGACCGGTCCGGGCCTACTGTATTTGCTTCCGACCGAATGCCCGTCCGGCACCTGTGCGATTGCCGCAGGCAGGCGTCCGTCCGCCGCGCCGACGCGGGCCGCGCGGGCCCTCAAAGGCCCGGCCCGGGGGGCGCGTTGACGGCGTCCACCGGGCCGGGCAGTTGTAGCAGAACTGTCGAACAGCGGTCGCTACGCGTCCACCGTCGCGGGCTCCTCGGTATCGGCCGGCGGGGTCGCCTTCACCGAGTCGAGCAGCAGCTGGGCCACGTCGACCACCTTCAGGTGCTCCTTGGCCGCGCCCTCGTTCTTCTTGCCGTTGACCGAGTCGGAGAGCATCACCAGGCAGAACGGGCAGGCGGTGGAGACGATGTCCGGGTTCAGCGACAGCGCCTCGTCCACGCGCTCGGTGTTGATCCGCTTGCCGATGCGCTCCTCCATCCACATCCGGGCACCGCCGGCGCCGCAGCAGAAGCCGCGCTCCTTGTGCCGGTGCATCTCCTGCTGGCGCAGACCGGGGACCTTGTCCATGATCTCGCGCGGCGGGCTGTAGACCTTGTTGTGGCGGCCCAGGTAGCAGGGGTCGTGGTAGGTGATCAGGCCCTCGACCGGGTTGACCGGGACGAGCTTGCCCTCGTCGATCAGGTGCTGCAGCAGCTGGGTGTGGTGGATGACCTCGAAGTGGCCGCCCAGCTGCGGGTACTCGTTGGCGATGGTGTTGAAGCAGTGCGGGCAGGTGGCCACGATCCGCTTGACCGGGGCGTCCTCCAGCGCGGCGTTCAGCGTCTCCACGTTCTGCGCGCCGAGCATCTGGAAGAGGAACTCGTTGCCCAGGCGGCGCGGGGAGTCGCCGGTGCAGGTCTCCTCCTTGCCGAGGATCGCGAACTTCACGCCCGCGGTGTGCAGCAGTTCGGCGAAGGCCTTGGTGGTCTTCTTGGCCCGGTCCTCCAGGGCGCCGGCGCAGCCGACCCAGTAGAGGTACTCGACCTCGGCGGGGTCGATGTCCTCGCCGATCACCGGCACCACGATGCCGGTCTCCTTCTTGAGCTCCTTGACCCAGTCCAGGCGCGCCTTGGTGGCCAGGCCCCACGGGTTGCCCTTGTTCTCCAGGTTCTTGAGCATCGTCCCGGCCTCGGTCGGGAAGTTGCTCTCGATCATCACCTGGTAGCGGCGCATGTCGACGATGTGGTCGACGTGCTCGATGTCCACCGGGCACTGCTCGACACAGGCGCCGCAGGTGGTGCAGGACCACAGCACGTCCGGGTCGATGACGCCGTTCTCTTCCGCGGTGCCGATCAGCGGGCGCTCGGCCTCGGCCAGGGCGGCCGCCGGGACATCCTCGAGCTGCTCGGCGGTGGCCCGCTCCTCGCCTTCCATGTCCTTGCCGCCGCCGGCCAGCAGGTACGGCGCCTTGCCGTAGGCGTGCTCGCGCAGGCTCATGATCAGCAGCTTCGGCGAGAGCGGCTTGCCGGTGTTCCAGGCCGGGCACTGCGACTGGCAGCGGCCGCACTCGGTGCAGGTGGAGAAGTCGAGGATGCCCTTCCAGGAGAAGTGCTCGACCTGGGAGACGCCGAAGACGGCGTCCTCGGCCGGGTCCTCGAAGTCGATCGGCTGACCGCCGCTGGTCATCGGACGGAGGGCGCCGAGCGCGGTACCGCCGTCCTCCTCGCGCTTGAAGTAGATGTTGAAGAAGCCGAGGAAGCGGTGCCAGGCCACGCCCATCGAGGGGTTGAGGCCGATGGTGATCGCCCACGCGAACGAGATGCAGATCTTCAGCATCGCGAACAGGTAGATCAGGTTCTCCAGCGTGCCGTGCGCCACGCCGCCGAACGCGGAGACCAGCGGGTAGGAGACCAGGTGCTCCGGCCCGTACGAGTCGACGTTCTCCAGGGCGCCTTCGAGGCCGCGCAGCATCAGGATGCACAGGCCGATGCCGAGGATCGTGTACTCGACGTAGAAGGCCTGCCAGGCGATCGAGCCGGCGAACCGGGACTTGCGGCCGGACCGGGACGGCAGGCTCATCAGCCGGATCACCATCAGGACGAGGATGCCCAGCGTGGTGAGGGTGCCGATCAGCTCGACGAAGAGCTGCCAGACCGTCCATCGGCCGATGACCGGCAGCGTGAAGTCGGCGTCGAAGAGCTGGCCGAACGCGTTGACCAGGGTCAGCACCAGGCTGAAGAAGCCGACCGCGACGAACCAGTGGGCGACGCCGACGATCCCCCAGCGGTTCATCCTGGTGTGGCCGAAGAACTCGGTGGCGACGGTCTTCACCCGCTGGGCGGGCTGCCCGAAGCGGGTGGTGTCGTCCGCACCGGTGCGGACCACCTTGTAGATGTACAACGCCGCACGGGCGGCGAGCGCGGTGCCGATCACGAATGTGACCAGCGAGATGACGATCGCTGCTAGCTGCATCGGCTCTCCGTCTCCTGCGGCTTTGCGGTTGAGCAGGCTCTGCGGTTCTACGGTTTCAGGGAACTGAGTGTACTGGTCGGTAACTTGCCGGGCCGACGGCCCGGACATTACCGGTGGACGACGGTTCTCCAGAAGATTCCCAAGCTATGGCGGCAGTCACGTGAGCGCACGCACCGGGGGTCGCGCCGCGGCCGCACCGGCGTCACACCCGGGCCGCGCTCAGCAAAGTTGAGCGCCTGGCACTCACACCTGTTGACGCCGCGCGCCGAGTCATGCATCCTTGAGCCTGTAAAGCTCAACTCTTCCGTGGAGGTATCTACGATGGCACGCGCGGTCGGCATCGACCTCGGTACGACGAACTCGGTCGTCAGCGTTCTGGAGGGTGGCGAGCCCACCGTCATCACGAACGCCGAGGGTGCGCGGACCACGCCGTCCGTCGTCGCCTTCGCGAAGAACGGTGAGGTCCTGGTCGGCGAGGTGGCCAAGCGCCAGGCGGTCACCAACGTCGACCGCACCATCCGCTCGGTCAAGCGCCACATGGGCACCGGGTGGAAGATCAACATCGACGGCAAGGACTTCAACCCCCAGCAGATCTCGGCCTTCGTGCTGCAGAAGCTGAAGCGGGACGCCGAGGCGTACCTGGGCGAGACCGTCACCGACGCCGTCATCACCGTCCCGGCGTACTTCAACGACTCCGAGCGCCAGGCCACCAAGGAGGCCGGTGAGATCGCGGGCCTCAACGTCCTGCGCATCGTCAACGAGCCGACCGCGGCCGCGCTCGCGTACGGCCTCGACAAGGACGACCAGACCATCCTGGTCTTCGACCTCGGCGGCGGCACCTTCGACGTCTCCCTGCTGGAGATCGGCGACGGGGTCGTCGAGGTGAAGGCCACCAACGGTGACAACCACCTCGGTGGCGACGACTGGGACCAGCGCGTCGTCGACCACCTGGTCAAGGTCTTCCAGGGCGGCCACGGCGTCGACCTGTCCAAGGACAAGATGGCCCTGCAGCGTCTGCGCGAGGCCGCCGAGAAGGCCAAGATCGAGCTGTCCTCGTCCTCCGAGACCTCGATCAACCTGCCGTACATCACGGCCTCCGCCGAGGGCCCGCTGCACCTGGACGAGAAGCTCACCCGCGCCCAGTTCCAGCAGCTGACCGCGGACCTGCTGGAGCGCTGCAAGGTCCCGTTCCACAACGTGATCAAGGACGCCGGCATCTCGCTCTCCGAGATCGACCACGTCGTCCTGGTCGGTGGCTCGACCCGCATGCCGGCCGTCGCCGAGCTCGTCAAGGAGCTGACCGGCGGCCAGGACGCCAACAAGGGCGTCAACCCGGACGAGGTCGTCGCCATCGGCGCCGCGCTCCAGGCCGGTGTCCTCAAGGGCGAGGTCAAGGACGTCCTGCTGCTCGACGTCACCCCGCTGTCCCTCGGCATCGAGACCAAGGGCGGCATCATGACCAAGCTGATCGAGCGCAACACCACGATCCCGACCAAGCGCTCCGAGATCTTCACCACGGCCGAGGACAACCAGCCGTCCGTGCAGATCCAGGTCTACCAGGGCGAGCGCGAGATCGCCGCGTACAACAAGAAGCTCGGCATGTTCGAGCTGACCGGCCTGCCGCCGGCGCCGCGCGGCCTGCCGCAGATCGAGGTCACCTTCGACATCGACGCCAACGGCATCATGCACGTCGGTGCCAAGGACCTCGGCACCGGCAAGGAGCAGAAGATGACCGTCACCGGCGGCTCCTCGCTGCCGAAGGACGAGGTCGACCGCATGCGCCGCGAGGCCGAGCAGTACGCCGAGGACGACCACAAGCGCCGCGAGGCCGTGGAGACCCGCAACTCCGCCGAGCAGCTCGTCTACTCGACCGAGAAGTTCATCGCCGACAACGCCGACAAGCTGCCGGGCGACGTCAAGACCGAGGTCGAGACCGCCATCGGCGAGCTCAAGGAGGCCCTGAAGGGCGAGGACATCGCGAAGATCCGCGAGGCCTCGGAGAAGGTCTCCACCACCGCGCAGAAGCTCGGCCAGGCGCTGTACGCCAACGCCGACGCCCCTGCCGGTGCCGCCGCCGGTGACTCCGCCCAGGCCAAGGACGACGACGTCGTCGACGCCGAGATCGTCGACGACGAGAAGCCCAAGGGCGGTGCGGCATGACGGACAAGCCGCAGGGCGGCAAGCCCGGCGACGACTCCGCGGACGAGGCCGTGATCAAGGCCGCGGAGGAGGCCGCCGCGGGCGGGGAGTCCGGTTCGGAGGATCTCGCCGCCGCCAAGCGCGAGCTCGCCGAGCGCACGGGCGACCTCCAGCGCCTCCAGGCCGAGTACCAGAACTACCGCAAGCGGGTCGAGCGCGACCGGCTGACCGTCCGCGAGATCGCCGTCTCCAACATCCTGGAGTCGCTGATCCCGGTCCTGGACGACATCGGCCGCGGCCGCGAGCACGGCGAGGTCACGGGCGGCTTCAAGTCCGTCGCCGACTCGCTGGAGACGGTCGTCGCCAAGCTGGGCCTCCAGCAGTTCGGCAAGGAGGGCGAGCCCTTCGACCCGACCATGCACGAGGCGCTGATGCACAGCTACTCCTCGGACGTCACCGAGAACACCTGTGTGCAGATCCTCCAGCCCGGCTACCGCATCGGCGAGCGGATCATCCGCCCGGCGATGGTGGCCGTCGCCGAACCCCAGCCCGGCAGCCAGGCGTCCTCGGACGCCGAGGCGAAGTCCGCCGACGCGGACAAGTCCGACGGTGGCTCGGACAACTGACACCCTGTGTCAGCTGACAACCAGTGACAGCTGACGACCAGTGCGCTGCGGAGTCGTACGCCGGCAAGTACGGCGGCCGGCTCCGCAGCGCGCTGTCAGCGGCCGTTCGCCCAGCGGCTGTTGACAGCTCTGTGACGATGGACATCGGGAGGTGGCGGAAGCCATGAGTGGCAAGGACTTTGTCGAGAAGGACTACTACAAGGTCCTCGGCGTGCCCAAGGACGCCACCGCCACCGAGATCAAGAAGACCTACCGCAAGCTCGCGCGCGAGTTCCACCCCGACGCCAACAAGGGTGACGCCAAGGCCGAGGAGCGGTTCAAGGACATCTCCGAGGCGTACGACGTCCTCTCCGACGAGAAGCGCCGCAAGGAGTACGACGAGGCCCGCGCCCTCTTCGCCAACGGCGGCTTCCGGGCCGGTGGCGGTCCCGGCGGACCCGGCGGCTACAGCTTCGACTTCGGCGACCTCTTCAGCGGTAGCCAGGGCGGCGGCGCCGCCGGCGGCGGGCTCGGCGACGTCTTCGGCGGCCTGTTCAACCGCGGCGGCACCCGGCAGGCCCAGCCCCGGCGCGGCGCCGACGTCGAGACCGAGGTGACGCTCTCCTTCGACGAGGCGGTGGACGGCGCGACCGTCCCGCTGCGGATGACCAGCCAGGCCCCCTGCCGCGGCTGCAACGGCACCGGCGCCAAGTCCGGCACCACCCCCAGGGTCTGTCCGACCTGCGTCGGCGCGGGCACGGTCAGCCGCGGCCAGGGCGCCTTCGCGCTCTCCGAGCCGTGCAAGGACTGCCGCGGCCGGGGCATGATCGTCGACGACCCGTGCCCCGACTGCCACGGCAGCGGCCGGGCCAGCTCGGCCCGCACCATGCAGGTCCGGATCCCGGCCGGCGTCCAGGCCGACCAGCGGATCCGGCTCAAGGGCAAGGGCGCCCAGGGCGAGCGCGGCGGGCAGCCCGGCGACCTCTACGTCACCGTGCACGTCGACCCGCACCCGGTCTTCGGGCGCAAGGGCGACAACCTCACCGTCACCGTCCCGGTCAGCTTCCCCGAGGCGGCGCTCGGCGCCACCATCGAGGTGCCCACGCTGAACGGCCCGGCCGTGAAGCTCAAGCTGCCCCCGGGCAGCGCCAACGGCCTCACCATGCGCGCCCGCGGCAAGGGCGCCACCCGCAAGGACGGCACCCGCGGCGACCTCCTCGTCACCGTCGAGGTCGTGGTGCCCCAGCACGTCACCGGCGACGCGCTGAACGCCCTGGAGCAGTACCGCGAGGCCACCGCCTCCGACGATCCGCGAGCCGACCTGTTCCGGGCGGCGAAGGGAGCGTGACGACCAGATGTCCCCGATGAATCCGATCGACCCCGACACCCCGATCGGCGCCGGAGTCGGCGAGGGCCTGCCCGGCGCCGCCCCCCGCCGCACCCGCCGGGCCGCCGCGGGCCCGCCGCCGTACGCCCTCACCGAGGACACCCCGGTGTACGTCATCTCCGTGGCCGCCGAGCTGTCCGGGCTGCACCCGCAGACCCTGCGCCAGTACGACCGGCTCGGCCTGGTCTGCCCCGACCGCACCGCCGGCCGCGGCCGCCGCTACTCGGCGCGCGACATCCAGCAGCTGCGCGAGGTCCAGCGGCTCTCCCAGGACGAGGGCATCAACTTGGCCGGAATCAAGCGGATCATCGAGCTGGAGAACCAGGTCACCGCGCTCCAGTCGCGCGTCGCGGAACTGGTCGACTCCCTGGAAGGCGCCGCCAGCGCCCTCCAGCAGCGCGAGGCCGCCGTCCACGCCTCCTACCGCCGCGACCTCGTCCCGTACCAGCCGCCCACCTCGCCGTCGAGCGCCCTCGTCGTCTGGCGCCCCAAGCGCTGACCAGGGCCGCGAAGCCCGCCCCGAGCCGCCGGCTCCCTCCTCCCGGGGGGTGCCGGCGGTCAGTGGGTGTGTGAGAGAGTGCTGGACCGAAGCGTGGCGCGGTCAGCGGCGGCAGACCAACCACAACCGAACTCGGGGAACCGGTGCGGCCGACTGCACCGGTCACTATTTTCTCGGTGATGGCAGGGAGCCGAAGATGAGTGGGCGGGAACAGCCGGTGCCCGCGGCCGCCGGATCGCGATTGCTGTCTTCGGATGCGCGGGCGCTCTACCTCAAAGCCGTTCACAACGGCGGCAAGATGGAGAATCCCAAGTGGGGCGAGAACGCCGCCCTCAGAGAACTCATCGACCTCGGTCTGCTGATACCCGACGGCGAATCCCCTGGTCTACTGATAGCAGCAGACCCGGCTCAGCTGTCTTTCAACCTGAGCTCCACTTGGCAGCGCCAAGCACTCGATCTGCTGTCGCGCGCCATCTCACTCCCCGCCGAACTCGGCGAACTGGCCGACGAATTCCACAGCCCGGGCCAGGAAGGCGGGCCGATCGAATATGTGCGGGGCAAAGCGCACATCAATCAGCGCCTTCAGCAGTCCACCGCGACCAGGATTACCGAGGGGCTCGCCATGCAACCCGGCGGCCCACGCCCCCCCGAGCTGCTCGCCGCGGGCCTGGAACGTGATCTCCGGAGCCTGCACCAGGGCGCCACGATGCGCAGCATCTACAACGCGAGCACTCGGTACCACCAGCCCACCCGCGAATTCGTCGCGAGGCTCACCAGGGAGGGCTACCAGTTCCGCACCTTGGACGAGCCCTACGCCCGTCTCATCATCATCGACAGGCGGCTCGCGATCATCCCTGTCGGAGGCGACGAGCTGGCCGCCTTCATCCACGACCCGGGCGTCATCGATTTCCTCATCGAAGAGGTCTTCGAGAGACACTGGACCCGGGCGCTGGAATTCGACGGTGCCACCACGATCCCGCAGGAAGTGATCCCCAGACTGCGGCAGACCATCATCGACCTACTGCTCTCAGGCACCAATCACCGGGTCATCGCCCGACGGCTGGGAATCAGCGAGCGCACTCTCGCACGGCACATCGCCGAGATGAGGGAGGAGTACAACGTCGACTCGCTCTTCCAGCTCGGCTACATGCTGGGCCGCTCCTCCCAGCAGAGATCGAAATAGGATTTCCGGCGCAGGAGGGACCGCTCGGGCTGGATCGCGACAGCGCTCGGCAGTTCCCGCCTATTCACATCCGACTGCGATCAGCCCCAGTTGAGGTCGTCGGTGAGGGTCTGAAGGGCCTGCACGGTCTCCGGCTTCGCGCCGGACTGCGACTCGACACTCCCGGAGGCGGTGGAGACACCGACCAGAGCCGCAGCCACAACGGCGGTCAGAACGACAACCTTGCGTACAAGCTTGGGCATATGGGACAACTTCCTTCCCCTTTCCAAAGTTTCGCGGATCGCGCCTATCGCACTGGCGTCCACATGATGCCGCATGCAGAGTTCCGGTGTCACGCCCTCGCATCACCCGGCCGTCATCTCTCTGCCAGGCATCCAGATGCCAGGGCCGGAACCTGGACTCGCCCACGGCCATTGATAGACGATCAGTTCGCCCTCGATAGTCCAGCAGCTTTCGACAATTCTGTTGCTGTACTGTCAATTTTCACCACAAATCAGGGCACCGAACTACTTGAAGCAGCAACCAATCTCAACGCCTGCCGACGCCACTTCCCAACCCGGTCGGCCTTCCCCCGGAGTCGACATGACCGAGCCCTACCTGCGTCACCACGACAGCCAGGCCCCTGAGGGTCGGCGTGCACGTGTGTTCCTGGCCGCGCCGCTGATGCGGCTGACCGGCCCGGCCGACAGCGTGGTGACCCTCGCCAGCCGGACGCGGCTGACGACGCTCCGCACCACCCTGCTCCGCAGCGGTGCCGCCGTGTACAGCGCGCACCACAGCGACGCCTGGACCATCTCCGGCCGCGCGCCGGAGCCCCGCGTTCCGTCCGACTTCCGTGCCCTCCAGTCCGCCGACCTCGTGTTCGCCTACGTCGGAGCCCCGCTCTCGGCCGGCGTGAGCCTGGAGCTCGGCTGGGCGTCGGCCCTGCGCAAGCCGATCGTCCTGCTGGTCGACGAGGCCATCACCCACAACCCGCTGATCGCCACCATCGAGCAGGTCGCCCCCGTCCTGCCGCTGGTCTTCGACGACACCTGGTCGCAGGAGGCCCTCAACCACACCGTCGAGACCGCGCTCGACTGGGCCGGCATGGCGCTCTCCCTGCGCGAGGGCTTCTGGACCGCCCCCGGCGAGCAGTTCAACGTCCCCCGGCAGCAGCCCCCCGTCCCCGGCTACTGGCCGACCGGCGCCGCCACCGGCTGAGCAGCGGCTACCCACCGGGCTCCCCCGTCCGGGATCCGCGCATCCGCCAGCCCAGTTGGAACAGCGTCTCCGCGTCGTACACCTCACGCAGCCGGGCGATGTGACCGGCCACCGTGCGTTCGCTCAGCCCCATCCGGCCGGCGATCGCCCGCTGCGTGAGACCCCGGGCGAGCAGTCGGCCCACCTGCTCGTGGGGCGCGTACGGGGTCGAACTGCCGGACAGCGCCTCCCAGTCCACGATCTGCGCCCGCTCCCACTGGCGCTCGAAGCCGTCGACCAGGTACGTGATCATCGCGGGATCCTCCACCACGGCGGCGACGGTGTGGTCCGGCTCCGCCGGGATCAGCGCGATGGCCCGGTCGAAGATCAGGGTCTTGGTGAAGGGGCCGTCCAGCAGCCGGATCGGGGCGCCGACCCGCGTCGAGTCCTTCGCGTACTCGACCGTCCGGGAGTCCGAACAGGCCGACGGTTCGAAGATGGTGCGCATGACCCCGCCCGCCTCGACGTAGCGGCGGGCCGCGTCGAGCGAATCGGCCATGTGGGCGTGCGGGCGCGGCCCGCCGGGCTGGGCGGCCAGGGCCTCGTGCGGATGGTCCTTGGCGATCTGGAAGATCAGGTGCCGGATCTCGACCATCCCCGCCACCCGCCGTACGCCTCCGGTCGATTCACGCCGGCGCGGGGCCGCGTCGTAGGCCTTGGCCAGGTCCTCCAGGAGGTCCGGCACCAGGGTGGCCCGCACGAGCAGGCGGGCGCTCTCCTCCCGCAGGTCCGCGCCGAGGCGCTCGCCCACCGCCCGGGGGTTCACCGCGCTGTAGGCGCCGTCCGCGATCCGGAACACCAGGAGCCCCAGGTCGGTGAGTTGTCTGACCGTCGGCTCGTCCTCGGCACGGACGTCGCCGACGCGCAGACAGCCGCCGTCCTTGAGGATCGCCCGGTAGAGCTCCCGAGCGGCGGCGTCGGGTAGGTCGAGTACCGGGTCAGACATCGTGGGCCCCCCTCATCCGCCGGACGAGCTGGAACAGCGTCTCGGCCTCGTACCATTCGCGCAGCCGGGAGATGTGGGCGGCCACCATGCGCTCGCCCAGGCCCGGACGGCTCGCGATCGCCCGCCGGGTGAGGCCCCGGGCGGGCGGTCGGGCGATCTGCTCGCAAGCGGCCGGCCCGGTCGAACCATTCGCCGGCGCGGTCGAGTTGACGCCTTCGGCGTACCGCCGGTGCGGCTCGGAGGTCCGCACCCGGCCGCCCTCGCGCAGCACGGCGGGGTACGGGGCGCGGGCCGCGGCGTCCGGGAGGGCCGCGGAGAGCAGGGTGGCGGGGGTGTCAGTCATGGCGCTCGCCCCGGAGCTGCCAGCCGAGGTGGAAGAGGGTCTGCGCGCCGTAGCGGTCGCGCAGCCGGGAGATGTGGGCGGCCACCGTGCGTTCGCTCAGGCCCAGCCGGGTGGCGACGGCCCGCTGGGTGAGCCCGCGGGCGAGCAGCCGGCCGATCCGGACGGTGGTGGGCGGCGGCGGGTCGAGGAAGCGGCCGGCCGGGGTGGCGCGGGCCCAGTCGCGTTCGAACTGGGCGACCAGGTACGCGACGGTGCTGGGGTCGGTCAGGAAGGCGGCGCGGCCGCGGTCCGTGTCGGCGGCGATGACGGCCACCGCGCGGTCGAAGATCAGCACCCGCTCGTACGGTTCGGAGAGGACCCGGACCTGGGCGCCGTGCTCGGTGCGCAAGGTGATCTGGCTCAGCACGGCGGGGCCGGCCAGTGTGACGGGCTGGTAGACGGTGCGCATCGAGCAGCCGCGGCGGAGCAGCGAGAGGTCCTGGGGAAGGGCCATCCGGAGGCCTTCGAGCGGGCGCGGTCCGGGCTGGGCGGCCAGGACCTCCTCCTGGCACTCCGAGATGAGTTCGCTGATCCGCCGGCGGGCGTCGGCGGCCTCGTCGACGCTGCCGGGCCCGGGATGGACGGCACCGAGCCCCAGGCCGGGCCCGCCGGCCGGAGTCGCACCGTGCCCGATGGCGGACCTGGCGCCCGGAGCGCCGCCGCCCGGGTGTCGGGTGGCGTCGTAGGCGTGGGTCAGCGGCCCGAGGACTCTCGGGAGCCGCTCGGCGTGCAGCAGCAGGCGCAGGGCGCGGGTGCGCAGTTCGAGGCCGAGGCGGTCGCCGAGGACGCGCGGGTTGGCGGCGGTCCAGCCGGTGGCGGTGGGGGTGAGCAGGCCGCGGGCGACGAGGGCCGCCACGGCGGGGCGGTCGGAGGCGGTGAGGTCCTCGGGGACCAGCCGGCCGCCGGAGCGGACTGCGGCGAGGTAGAGGGCCCGCTCGGCCGGACTGGGCTCATCGGTCATCGCGGGCGCCTCGCATCAACCAGCCGAGTTGGAACAGGGTCTGCGCACCGTAGCGGTCGCGCAGCCGGGAGATGTGGCCGGCCACCGTGCGTTCGCTCAGGCCCAGCCGGGTGGCGACGGCCCGCTGGGTGAGCCCGCGGGCGAGCAGCCGGCCGACCCGGTCGGGGATGGTGCGGGCGGGCCCCTGGCCGGGTGTGGCGGCTTCGGTGGTGTCGGCGCGGGCCCAGTCGCGTTCGAAGGCGCCGACCACGTAGGTGATGGTGGCCGGGTCGGTGATGAAGGCCGCGGTGCCGTTGTCGTCGCTGGCGGAGATCACGGCGACGGACCGGTCGAAGACGATCAGCCGCTGGAAGGGCTCGTCGAGCACCCGGATCAGCGAGCCGTGCCGGGTGACCTCCTCGGCGTAGGCGAGGGCGGGTGGGTCGGCGAGGGCGACCGGCTGGTAGATGGTGCGCAGCGAGCAGCCGCGCTGGAGCAGTTGGACGTCCTGGAGGAGGGCGACCTGGAGGGTGTCGGCGGGCCGGTGGCCGGGCTGCGCGGTGAGCACCTCGGAGCGACAGTCGGAGACCAGTTGGGAGATCCGCTGGCGGATGTGGACGTGCCCCTCCACGTGGACGGCGCCGCCGGTCCGGCCGGACGGGCGGGGCATCGCGTCGTAGGCGCGGGTGAGGCCGTCCAGGGCGCCGGGGAGGTTCTCCGCGCGGACGAGCAGCCGGGTGGCCTCGCTGCGCAGTTCGGCGCCGAGGCGGTCGCTGACCGAGCGCGGGCTGACCGCGGTGTAGCAGCGGTCCATCGGGTTGACCATCAACAGGCCGATGTCGATGAGCTGTTGGAGTGTGCCCTGGTCGACGTCCGCGACCTCGCCGGTGGGGATCCGGCCGCCTTGGGCGATGACGGCCAGGTAGAGCCGACGAGCGGCCTCGTCGGGCTCCTCGCCCGCCGGCCCCTCCGGGTGCGGTGTGACCGCCGGTTCCGCCGTCACGTCGAACTCCCCTTGCCGGACGCCTCTCCGCTGGTGCCACCCGTGCTCCCCTCCGCACGGGCCGTGGCGCCGGTGGGCCGGGCGGGCTCACGGTGCCGGTGCCGGTACGGCGTGATCATGGGCTCGGCGGTCACGGTACCGGGTTGGACAGCGGGCCCCGGGCCCGGGTGCCGTCGCACGCCGGGTCGCCCGGGGCCGCTGTCGTACGCCAGGTCAGGACGCTCCCGTCGAGGCGGAGCAGCAACGCCTCGACGGGTCCGGTCCGGGGGCCATCACCACACATGGCTCCCGAACCGGTGCTCTTCCCCCCCGTTCCACGGGTGCGACGTGTCGCGCCCGCGGTCAGTCCGAAGAGCTAGTCGTCACCATCGGGTTGCGGTGCCCGGACGACTTGGCGTGCCTCCACCCTCACAGCGGGGCGGCCGGTGAACAAGTGCAGCCCGAGTGCATGTTCGCGCAATTGCAGTTATCTGCACCGGGGCGCGGGCGCGGTGCTTCGAGCGGTGGGTCGGATTCCGGTGAAGACCGAGGCGGGCGGGGGGTGTCGGCGCCACCCGGCACTACCGCCGGTTGGCTGTGCACGGTCATGTCCGTCGTGCACGTTCCTGCACCCTCGACACGGTCCCGAACCGCGGGTCCGCGAGCGGGACCCGGCCCGCCGCGGCGGCCAAGCGGCTCAGCGGGCCAGCAGCCGCCCCCGCGCCAGCCCCGCCGCGGTGCCGCCGGCCGCGAGCACCCAGGCGAGCGCCAGCAGCAGGTACAGCCCGACCGCCAGGGCGCTGAACCCCCCGAAGCCGGTGTGCCGGGCGAGCGCGGAGGCGCCGGTGACGCAGGTGCCGACCGGGAAGGTGAACGCCCACCAGGTCATCGCGAACGGCATCCCGGCCCGCCGGGCGCGCAGGTTGGCGGTCAGCGCGACGGCCAGCCAGAGCATCGCGACGCCGATCACCGCGACGCCGTACAGCTCGGCGAGGTCGGTCATCACGGGTGCCAGCGCGGGCAGCACCGGGCGGGCGGCGTCGGCGAGCTGGTGGATCGCGGTGACGGACTGGCCGAGCGGGCCGAGCACCAGGAACAGCGAGGGGGTGAGCGCCAGGGCGGGCAGCTTGCTGTGGAAGAGGCCGGTGAACACCACCGGCAGCAGCACCAGGGTGGCCAGCAGGCCGACTCCGAACAGCGCCCAGCAGCCGTACAGCATGGCCGTCCGCGCCGACCCGGCCGGCAGGTGCGGGACGAGCGCCGGGCCGCAGGCGGAGGCGACCAGCGGGGCGACCACCGGCAGCAGCCAGGTCGGGTTGGCCTCCAGGGCGGAGACCGGGTGCCGGGTGATCATCAGGTACGGGATGCCGCCGGCCACGACCAGCGCGTAGAGGGTGCCGAGGCTCCACAGCACCAGGTCCAGGGCGACCGCCGGACCGGTGCCGATGACCCGGGAGCCGACCAGCAGGGTGCCCAGCCCGACCGCCAGCAGCGCCATCGGCGGGCAGCCGTAGAAGACCGCGGTCGCCGGGTTGTCCAGCAGCTGGGCGCGGGCCGCCTCGCGGTGCCGGGTGAGGTGGACCAGCCGGGCCGCGGCCAGCACGAGCAGGGCCGCCAGGCCGAGCGCCCACATCACCTCGCCGAAGCCGGTAAGCCCGGGCAGCCGCACCGGCAGGACGGCGGCGCCGTTCGCCAGGATCGCGGTGCCCATCACGGCGGCGTACCAGTTGGGGCCGAGCTGGGCGAGGTCGTACCGCGGGCGGCGGACGGCGGAGCGGACGAGGGGGCGGATGTCGGACAAGGTGGACATGCCTCCCACCTTCGACCCGGAGGCGCGCCTCCGGTAGCGCCCGGGATCTTATGTGGACATAGCCTGGACCTATGCCCCTCTCCTCGCACGTACCCGAACTGGGCGCCCTGGAACTGCTGCTCGCGGTGGCCCGGCTGGGCAGCGTCGGACGGGCGGCGGCCGAGCTGGGCATCAGCCAGCCGAGCGCCAGCTCCCGGATCAAGGGCATGGAACGGCAGATCGGCGTCCCGCTGCTGGACCGCTCGCCCCGGGGCAGCACGCCCACCGAGGCGGGCCGGCTGGTGGTCGGGTGGGCCCGGCAGGTGGTGGAGGCGGCGCAGGCGATGGACGCCGGGATCGACGCGCTGCGCGTCCGGCGGGACGCCAAGCTGCGGGTGGTGGCCAGCCTGACCGTCGCCGAGTACCTGATGCCCGGCTGGCTGCTGGCGCTGGCCGAGGCCAGCCCGGGGACGGCGGTGACGCTGCGGACGGCGAACTCGGCGGACGTCGCCGGTCAGGTCCTGGCCGGGGAGGCCGACCTCGGCTTCGTCGAGGGCCCGTCCACCCGGCCCGGGCTGGCCGGCGCGGTGGTGGCCACCGACCGGCTGGTGGTCGTGGTGGCTCCCGGCCACCCGTGGGCGCGCCGCCACGCCCCGCTGACCGGCGCCGAGCTGGCGGCCACCCCGCTGGTGCTGCGCGAGCCCGGCTCGGGCACCCGGGAGGTGCTGGAGACCGCCCTGCGGCCGTACGGGGGCGCGGCCCGGCCCCGGATGGAGCTGGCCTCGTCCACCGCGCTGAAGGCCGCGGCGATGACCGGGGCGGGCCCGGTCTGCCTGAGCGAGCTGGTGGTGGCGGAGGAGCTGGCCACCCGGCGGCTGGTGGCGGTGGAGCTGGTGCCGGAGCTGGACCTGCGGCGGCCGCTGCGCGCGGTGTGGCCGGCCGGGCAGCTGCCGGGCGGGCCGGCCCGGGAACTGCTGGGGCTGACCCGGCGGTCCACCAAACGTTCACCGGGAAAGTGAGCGCCGGGAAAGGTTGAGCGGAATAGACTCAACTTAGTGCATGCTGTACGCAGCAGTGTGGCATCCGGCGCCCGGCACGGGTGGCGGGCGCGGCACCGAGGCAGCAGCGAAGGACGACGAGGGAGGCCCCCCAGCAGTGGACGCCAGCAAGTTCACCACCAAGACCCAGGAAGCCCTGGCCGCCGCGATCCGGCAGGCCGGCACGGCCGGCAACCCGGACGTCAGGCCGGTGCACATCCTGATCGCCCTGCTGGAGCAGCCCGAGGGCATCGCCCGGCCCCTGCTGGAGGCGGTCGGGGCCGACACCTCCCGGATCGACGCCGAGGCGCGCCGCCAGGCGGCCGCGCTGCCCAGCGCGATGGGCTCGACGGTCTCCGCGCCGCAGCTCGCCCGGGACACCGTCGCGGTGCTCACCGAGGCCGGCAAGCGCGCCGACGACCTGGACGACCAGTACGTCTCCACCGAGCACCTGATGGTCGGCCTCGCCGCCGAGGGCGGGCCGGTGGCCGAGCTGCTGACGCACCAGAACGCCGCGCCCAAGGCGCTGCTCGCCGCGTTCAAGGACGTCCGGGGCAGCGGCAAGGTCACCTCGCCGGACCCGGAGGGCACCTACAAGGCCCTGGAGAAGTACGGCACCGACCTCACCCAGGCCGCCCGGGACGGCAAGCTCGACCCGGTGATCGGCCGCGACCACGAGATCCGCCGGGTGGTCCAGGTGCTCTCCCGCCGGACGAAGAACAACCCGGTGCTGATCGGCGAGCCCGGCGTCGGCAAGACCGCCGTCGTCGAGGGCCTGGCCCAGCGCATCGTGGCCGGCGACGTGCCGGAGTCGCTGCGCGGCAAGCGGCTGGTCGCGCTGGACCTCGGCGCGATGGTCGCGGGCGCCAAGTTCCGCGGCGAGTTCGAGGAGCGGCTGAAGGCCGTCCTGAACGACATCAAGTCCTCCGACGGCCAGGTCGTCACCTTCATCGACGAGCTGCACACCATGGTCGGCGCGGGCGCCGGCGGCGACTCCGCGATGGACGCCGGGAACATGCTCAAGCCGATGCTGGCCCGCGGCGAGCTGCGGATGGTGGGCGCCACCACGCTGGACGAGTACCGCGAGCGGATCGAGAAGGACCCGGCGCTGGAGCGCCGCTTCCAGCAGGTGCTGGTCGGCGAGCCCAGCGTGGAGGACTCGATCGCCATCCTGCGCGGCCTCAAGGGCCGGTACGAGGCGCACCACAAGGTGCAGATCTCGGACGCCGCCCTGGTCGCCGCGGCCACCCTGTCCAACCGCTACATCACCTCCCGCTTCCTGCCCGACAAGGCGATCGACCTGGTCGACGAGGCGGCCTCCCGGCTGCGGATGGAGATCGACTCCTCCCCGGTCGAGATCGACGAACTCCAGCGCTCCGTCGACCGGTTGCGGATGGAGGAACTGGCCCTGGAGAAGGAGTCGGACCCGGCCTCGGTGGACCGGCTGGCCCGGCTGCGACGTGATCTCGCCGACCGGAACGAGCAGTTGAGCGTGCTGACGGCGCGCTGGGAGCAGGAGAAGAAGAGCCTCAACCGGGTCGGCGAGCTCAAGGGGCGGCTGGACGACCTGCACGGCGCGCTCGAACGCGCCCAGCGCGACGGGGACTTCGAGCGGGCGTCCAAGCTGATGTACGCCGAGATCCCGGCCGCCGAGAAGGAGCTCACCGACGCCCAGGAGCGCGCCGCGACCGCGAACAACGAGCCCGGGGCCGCCTCCGCCTCGATGGTCAAGGAGGAGGTCGGCCCGGACGACGTCGCCGACGTGGTCGCCTCCTGGACGGGCATCCCGGCCGGCCGACTGCTGGAGGGCGAGAGCGCCAAACTCCTGCGCATGGAAGAGGAGTTGGGCAGGCGCCTGATCGGCCAGGCGGAGGCCGTGCAGGCGGTCTCGGACGCGGTGCGCCGCACCCGCTCCGGCATCGCCGACCCGGACCGGCCGACCGGCTCCTTCCTCTTCCTCGGTCCGACCGGTGTCGGCAAGACCGAACTCGCCAAGGCCCTGGCCGACTTCCTGTTCGACGACGAGCGGGCGATGGTCCGGATCGACATGAGCGAGTACGGCGAGAAGCACTCGGTCTCCCGTCTCGTCGGCGCCCCGCCCGGGTACGTCGGCTACGAGGAGGGCGGCCAGCTCACCGAGGCGGTCCGCCGCCGCCCGTACAGCGTGGTGCTGCTGGACGAGGTGGAGAAGGCGCACCCGGAGGTCTTCGACGTCCTGCTCCAGGTGCTGGACGACGGACGGCTCACCGACGGCCAGGGCCGCACGGTCGACTTCCGCAACGCCATCCTGATCCTCACCTCCAACCTGGGCTCGCAGCACCTGGTCGACCCGGCCACCCCGGAGGCGGAGAAGCGGGAGCTGGTGCTGGGCACCGTCCGGTCCGCGTTCAAGCCGGAGTTCCTCAACCGGCTGGACGACATCGTGGTCTTCGAACCGCTGGGCACCGGCGAACTGAGCCGGATCGTCGACCTCCAGGTGGCCCGCCTCGGCGAGCGGCTCGCCGAGCGGCGGCTCACCCTGGACGTCTCCGCGGCCGCCCGCGACTGGCTGGCGCTCACCGGCTACGACCCGGCGTACGGCGCCCGCCCGCTGCGCCGGCTGGTGCAGTCCGCGATCGGCGACCAGCTGGCCCGGGCGATCCTGTCCGGCGCGGTGCACGACGGGGACACCGTCCTGGTCGAGCGGGACGAGGAGGGCGACCGCCTCACCGTCCGCGGCCGGGGGCCGCTGGAGAAGTAGCCGCCCCGCGTCCTGCGCACGGGCCGCCCCCCCACCGCTCCGGCGGCGGGGGGCGGCCCTCGGGCTTTTCGGGCCTTTCCTGCCCTTACCGCCTGTTCGGCCCATTCGGCTCATTCATCCCGTTCGGCCTATTCAGCCGAATTCGGCTTTCCCCGCCTATTCCGCCACCGCCTGCCGCAGCAGCCGCCGCGACCTGTCCCGCCAGGCACGCGCCAGCCGGTGCAGCTCGGCCACCTGGACGTCCGGAAGGCCCCAGGCATGGGTCAGCAGCCGCAGCGTGGAGACCCGCGGACAGGACACCCCCCGCTCCAGGTCGCGGATCGACCGCACACTCAGCCCGGTCGCCTCGCACAGCTGCTCCTGCGTCATCCCCCGGTCCAGCCGGATGCTCCGCAGCAGCCCCCCGAGCGATGCGCCCTCCCCCGTCGCCGGTCCGCCCACTTCTGCTCCCCCCTCAACTCAGGACAGCTCAACTCACCCGGACGACCCGGGATTTGAACGATACGAGTCCGTCGCACGCTAACCGCATCCGCCCGGCACGGCAGGCGAACCCGCGCGCCGCACACGTGACGTGGCTCACGCGCCACCCTCCGTACGGACTCCGCCCCGGCCCCGCGCACCCTCCGTCACCACCCCCCGCCGGACCACCCCTCCGAGCGCCCGCCGAGCCGCCCCTCCGGCACCCGCCGGACCGTCGGACGACGGGGGGAGAAGCCCTGGCGGAAACGCCGGGAAGAACGACCGACGAAGATCGACTCACGCCTCGGGTGCCCCTGTGAGCGGAGCCCCGAATGAGGCAGGATGGGAGGTGGAAAGGGCGGCCTCTCATTGCCGGCCACCACGTGCACTGAGGAAGAGGACCCCCATGAGCATCGACCCGTCGTCCATCCCGTCCTTCGGCGTCCCCCAGGGCGGCCAGCCCGGCGGCCAGGGCGGGCGGCCGGCCGGCCCGCCGCCGATCATCGTCCCGGACCAGGCCCTCGTCACCCAGCTGCTGGACCAGATGCAGCTCAAGCACGTCGTGGACGAGGAGGGTGACCTCACCGCCCCCTGGGAGGGCTTCCGCGTCTACTACATGTTCCGCGGCGAGCAGAAGGAGCTCTTCGCGGTGCGCGCCTTCTACGACCGCGCGTACCCGCTGGAGAAGAAGGGCGAGATCCTCGACCTGATCGACGAGTGGAACCGTGAGACCCTCTGGCCGAAGGTCTACACCCACACCCACGAGGACGGCGTCGTCCGGCTGATCGGCGAGGCCCAGATGATCGTCGGCACCGGCGTCAACCTGGACTACTTCGTCACCACCACCGCCAACTGGACCCAGGCCGCGGTCGGCTTCGAGCAGTGGATGGTCGAGCGCCTCGGCCTCCAGGACGAGATCGAGGGCGAGGACGGCGAGGCCCCCGAGGGCACCGACGAGGCCTGATCCCGCCCGGTACTCCCGGCAACCGGCCCGCCACCGTGTCAGCCCCGGTGGCGGGCCGTTCTTGTCCCCCGGCTCCCGGCTGTCCCAGGATGGCCCTGACGACGATCCGTGAGGAGCACCGATGGGTACCAGGCCGCTGCTGAACCGCCGACTGGCCGACATGGGCACGACGATCTTCGCCGAGATGTCCGCGCTGGCCACCGCCACCGGCTCGATCAACCTCGGCCAGGGCTTCCCGGACACCGACGGGCCCGAGGAGATCCGCGAGGCCGCCGTACGGGCCCTGCGCGACGGCCGCGGCAACCAGTACCCGCCCGGCCCCGGCATCCCCGAGCTGCGCACCGCGATCGCCGAGCACCAGCGGCGCTTCCACGGCCTCACGTACGACCCCGACACCGAGGTCCTGGTCACCGCCGGCGCCACCGAGGCCATCGCCGCCGCCCTGCTGGCCCTGCTGGAACCCGGCGACGAGGTGATCGCCCTCGAACCCTTCTACGACTCCTACGCCGCCTGCATCGCGATGGCCGGCGCCACCCGCGTCCCGCTCACCCTGCGGGCCCCGCACTTCCGCCCCGACCTGGACGAGCTGCGCTCGCTGATCACCCCGCGCACCCGGCTGCTGCTGATCAACACCCCGCACAACCCCACCGGCACCGTCCTCACCGCCGAGGAGCTCGCCACCATCGCCGCGCTCGCCGTCGAGCACGACCTGCTGGTCGTCGCCGACGAGGTCTACGAGCACCTGGTCTTCGGCGCCACCCACCACCCCATCGCCGCCCTGCCCGGCATGCGCGAGCGCACCGTCGCCATCTCCTCGGCCGGCAAGACCTTCTCCTTCACCGGCTGGAAGGTCGGCTGGGTCACCGCGAGCCCGGCCCTGGTCTCGGCCGTGCGCACCGCGAAGCAGTACCTCACGTACGTCAACGCCGGCCCCTTCCAGTACGCCGTCGCCGAGGCGCTGCGGCTGCCCGACACGTACTTCGACACCCTGCGCGCCGACCTGCTGCGCAAGCGCGACCTGCTGGTCGACGGCCTCGCCTCGGCCGGCTTCCGGGTCTTCACCCCCGAGGGCACCTACTTCGTCACCACCGACATCACCCCGCTCGGCGAGAAGGACGGCATCGACTTCTGCCGCGCCCTGCCCGGCCGTTGCGGCATCGTGGCGATCCCCAACGCGGTCTTCTACGACGACGCTGACGCGGGCCGCAGCCTGGTCCGCTTCGCCTTCTGCAAGCGCGACGAGGTCCTCCAGGAGGCCGTCACCCGCCTGCGACAGCTCTGACGGCCACCGCGAGACGTCCGGGAGGAAAGGGTCGGGAACCACCGGTTCCCGGCCCTTTCCCTTGCCGCTCACCGGCCGAACTCGCTTTTATGACAATCCAATTCGCGACACCATCGGTGTCGCGCCGGCCCGCCTCCCCTCTGCAAAGGGGATGAGGTGCAACGGGAGTCCGTCACATGCCTGCGGCGCCCGCGATAGACCACGCGCCCCATTTCGCGCCCTTCGAACTGGGTTGCCGGGTGATCCGACACCAGTTCTGATGGGCGACCAACTTCCTTGATCAGACTGCTCGTTCGCCACCGCCGAGGCGTTCGGAGCGGCCCGCCGGGTACGGACCCTCCCACCCTCCACGCCCCATGCGCGGAGGGCGGCGATGCGTGATGCACTCGGACGGCGCACTCCCGGCGCACACGGCGCGCGATCCGGTGATAGGGGCGCTGGCTGTGCAGACTCGTACACCGGCTCGATCAGAGCCGGGAAGCAGATGTGCTCGAAACGGTGAATGCTTGACAAAGTTGGGTAAATCACCGGCGGACCCGGCGTATTCGTGCTTCTCTGCTGCTGAATCTCCAGCCGGAATCCTTCCTTCCACGGTCGGCCGCGCCCAGGGCCGCACAGCCACGAACAGCCTCGCCATCGCCTAGGCCTACTCGGTGCTGCTCGGCGGGCGCGCACGGAGCTGAAACGCGGAGCCGAGCATGCTCACCACACTGCAGACCTCCTACACGGACACCCGCGCCGGTGACCTCGCCTGGTGCCTCGGCGGCGACCCGCTGCCCGCTCTCGCCGTACGCGACCTGAGACTCGACGGAGCCGGCCGCAAGGGCGCCCCCGGCACCCTCCAACTGCGCCTGCTGGGCGCCTCCCACCAGGTGGTGATCGACGCGGGCCCCGGCCAGTGTCTGGAGACCGTCGCCTGTCTGCCCGGCCGCCGCACCCCGCTGCCGGCCCGGGTCGCCAAGCAGGTCGGCGGTTGGGAGTACGAGTTCGCCGCCCGGATCGAGGCGCTGCCGCCGCACGACTTCGCGGCCCGCGCCCAGGAACTGCTGGCCCTGGTCGAGGGGCACCCGCGAGGCCTGGCCGGGGTCTTCCCGGGCGACCCGAGCGCCTTCACCGCGCTGGTCGCCCAGGGCGGCGCGGACCGGGTGCTCTGGCGCACCTGGCACGCCTACCCCCAGGAAGGGCAGCTGGTGTGCACCCGGTCCTCGCTGGTGCTGTCCGGGGCATGACCGCCCGAGGTCAGGCCCGGACCCTCGGTCCGGCCACAGGCCGCCCGATGCGGTCTTATGAATCGCACGCAGGAACGATTCGTCAATCTGACGTTGCTCACTGTCCGCCGAATGGGCGCAGCGGTCCGTCCCGCACGTCCCCTAGCGTTTGTTCGTGATCAACCATCCGGCCGGTCCGCCCGCACGCCCGCGAGTGGACCTCGACGACGGCACCCCACCCCGGCCCGGGCGAAGCCTCGCCCCACTCCTGCCCACCCGCCGTCGATCCCGGCTGCGCTCCAGCCCCCGGCTCGCCCGGCTGGCCGTCCTCCTGGCCGCGTTCGTCTGCGCGGCCTGCGGACTCGTCTACGAACTCGAACTGGTCGCGCTCGGCGACTACCTGCTCGGGGACACCGTCACCCAAACCTCGGTCGTGCTCTCCGTCATGGTGTTCGCGATGGGCCTCGGCTCGCTGCTCGTCAAGCGGCTCACCAGCCGCCCCGCCACCGCCTTCGCCCTGGTCGAGTGCGCGCTCGCGCTCACCGGCGGGCTCTCCGTCCTCGCGCTCTACTCCTGCTGGGCCTGGATCGGCCGCTACCAGGCCGCCGTGGTCGGCCTCACCTGCCTGATCGGCATCCTGATCGGCGCCGAGATCCCGCTGCTGATGACCCTCATCCAGCGGATCCGGCGCGAGGACGCCGGCCGGGCCGTCGCCGACCTGTTCGCCGCCGACTACGTGGGCGCGCTGATCGGCGGCCTCGCCTTCCCGTTCCTGATCCTGCCCACCCTCGGCCCCGGCGACGGCGCACTGCTCACCGGCGCCGTCAACGCCGTCGCGGGGGCCGCCGTGGTGCTCTGGCTGTTCCGCGAGGAGCCCGCCCCCCGGATCCGGCGGCTGCTCTGGGGCGGCTGCCTGCTCGTCCTCGCCCTGCTCGCGGCCGCCGCGGCCGGTTCCGACGCGATCGAACGCGCCGCCCGGTACGCCCTCTACGGCGACGACGTCCGCTACGCCACCCGCAGCCGGCACCAGGAGATCGTGCTCACCGGCCCCGCCGAGGGCCCGCTCCGGCTCTACCTGGACGGCCGGCTCGCGGCCTGCGGGCCCGACGAGTACCGGGCCGACGAAGGACTGGTCCACCCCGCCATGGCGGGCGGCCCGGACGCCCGGGTGCTGCTGCTCGGCGGCGGCGACGGGCTCGCCCTGCGGGAGGTGCTGCGGCACCGGGGCGTCCGCTCCGTCCGGCTGGTCGACGGCGACCCCGCCCTCCCCCGGCTCGCCCGCACCGACCCCGGGCTCGCCGCCCTCGGCGACCACTCGCTGGACGACCCCCGGGTCCGCACCACCGCGGCCGACCCGATGGCCTGGCTGCGCGGCGCGGACGCCTCCGGCGGGGACGGGCCGTACGACGTGGTGCTCGTCGACCTCCCGGCACCGGACGACGGCGGGCCGGTCAAGTTCCACTCCCAGGAGTTCTACGGCCTCGCCGCCCGGCTGCTCTCCCCCGGCGGCCGGATCGCCGTCCACGCCGGAAGCGGCCCGGACGGCCCGGACGACCCGGACCGCCTGGACGGCCTCTGGCGGATCGAGTCCGGCCTGCGCGCTGCGGGTCTGCGCACCGCCCCGTACGCCGTCCCGGGCAGCGCCACCGCCACCTGCCGCCCCGGCCCGCCGGACGGCGCCCAGAGGTTCCTCCTCGCCGCCGACGCCCAGCCCCCGCTCGGCCTCGCCGCCGACGCCCCACCACCCCGCGCCCTCACCCCCGAAGCCCTCCGCGACTCCACCGCCCGGCTCACCGCCCTCCGCCCCGCCCGCCCCCCGGCCGCCCTCACCCTCCTCGGCCCCCGCTGAGCCTCCGGGCGGCCACGGCGGGTCCCGGGGGCCGCCCGGGGGCCGCATGCCGCACGGGCGGGCCGTTCGGAGCGCCGGGGCCGCGAGCCGCGCGGTACGGCCCGCTCAGGGCGCGGAGGCCGTCGCGGGAGTGGCGGCGCGACGGCCGAGGGAACGGGCGAGCGGGGAAAATCTGGTGGTGGTGGGTAGGGACCGGGCCGGGAGCAGTCGGTAGGCTCCGTGGCATGGAGCATGAGGTTGTCGTCCCGATGTCCGCCGAGCTGGTGCGGCAGGCCTTGCAGGATCCGGCGCTGCTGGCGCGGAGTGTGCCGGGGCTGAGCACCGAGCCCGCCGCGGTCGGGGCCGGCTCCGCCGAGGAGATCGGCGGCCGGCTGAAGCTGCGGATCGGCGGCTCCACGATCACGTACAAGGGCGTGCTGTCGCTGATCGAGGGCCGCGAGGGCGTGCTGACCGTGCTCGCCGAGGGCGAGGAGGCCCGGGGCAGCGGCGAGGTGACCGCCACCGTCCGGGTCAGCGTCGCGGACGGCGCCGAGGACGGCACCGCGGCGATCCGCTTCACCGGCGACCTGAGCGCCACCGGCCGGCTGACCGAGTTCGACGAGGAGACCCTCGACACCACCGGCCGCCGCCTGCTGGACCGTTTCGCCGCCGCGCTGGTCGCCCCGGAGGGCGAGCAGCCGCAGGAGCCGGAAGTGGACCAGGAAGAGGGCGACGAGGTGGCCGGGACCGAGCTTCGGACCGCGCACGAGGTCGAGGCCGAGGCCGCACACGAGGCCGAGGTTGAGGCCGAGACGGGCACCGACGCCGACGTGGTCTACCTGGAGGAGCACCAGGACCGGCCCGGCGACGACCTGGACGACGACCTCTCCGACCTGATCGCCTTCTCCGACGCCGACGCCGAGCGCTTCGGTCTGCCCACCGGCTCCGCGGACGCCGACGCGGAGGACACGGACGAGGAGGACGACGTCGACGCCGAGGACGTCGTCGCCGAGGACCTCCCCGTCGAACCCCTCTTCGCGTACGAGGAGGAGCCGGTGCACACCGGCCCGGTGCGCCGCAGCATCGTCGGCCGGTCCGCCGAGGAGGTGGACCACGCCCCGCCGCGCGGCCCGTACGCCCCGGCGCTGCCCGCCCGCAGCGCGCGGGCCCGGGCGGCGTCCCGGTGGGGCGGCGAGGCCGGCGGGATCGTGGTGCCGGGCACCGGCGGCCGCAGCACGGTGCCGTGGGTGATCGGCGGCTCGGTGGCCCTGCTGGGCGGCGCCGTGGTGCTGGTCAGGGCGCTGCGCCGGCGCTGAGCCCGGGGCGCCGGGTCCGTGCTCAGGGCCTAGACTGAACGCTCATGAGCAACGACCGCGACGCCCTGCTGGCACAGATCAAGGACAAGGCCGTCGTGCACGGCAAGGTCACCCTTTCCTCCGGCAAGGAGGCCGACTACTACGTCGACCTGCGCCGGATCACGCTGGACGGCGTGGCCGCCCCGCTGGTCGGCCGGGTGATGCTGGACGCGACCTCCCACCTGGAGTACGACGCCGTCGGCGGGCTGACCCTGGGCGCCGACCCGGTGGCCACCTCGATGATGCACGCCGCCGCCGCGCGCGGCCGGCAGCTGGACGCCTTCGTGGTCCGCAAGACCGGCAAGGCGCACGGCCTCCAGCGCCGCATCGAGGGCCCCGAGGTGAAGGGCCGCCGGGTGCTGGCCGTCGAGGACACCTCCACCACCGGCGGCTCGGTGCTGACCGCCGTGGAGGCGCTGCGCGAGGCGGGCGCCGAGGTGGTCGGCGTCGCGGTGATCGTGGAGCGCGGCGGCGCGGGTGCCGTCGAGGCACAGGGCCTGGAGTACGTGACCGCGTACACCCTGGACGACCTGGGCCTCTGACCCCGGCCGCCCCGAGAACCACGGAGGGCCGGTCCCGTTTCACGTGAAACAGGACCGGCCCTCGCCGTGTCCGCCGGCGGATGCCCGGCCGGTGCGCGCTCAGCCGCGCCGGTGCCGGCCGCTGCCGGCCTGGGCCGGGTTCTCGGCGCCGGCCTCGGCACCGCCCGCCCGCTTCTTCTTCCGCTCGCGCATGACCTCGACCAGGATCGGCGAGATCGACAGCAGGACGATCAGCAGCACCGCCGGGATCAGGTACTTGTCGATCACCGGGGCGAGCGCGTCACCGAAGAAGTAGCCGATCAGCAGCATGGACTCGGTCCACAGCACACCGCCGATGACGTTCCAGAGGAAGAACGTCCGGGCGGGCATCTCCAGGGTGCCGGCGACCGGGTTCAGGAAGGTTCGGATGATCGGCATGAAGCGGGCCAGCACGACGGCCTTGCCCGCGCCGAACTTGTTGAAGTACTCCTCCGCCTTCACCACGTAATCGCGGCGGAAGATCTTCGACTCGGGCTTGTCGAACATCTTCGGCCCGACCTTCACCCCGATCAGGTGGCCCAACTGGGCACCGGCGATCGCCGCGATCGGGCAGCCGATCAGCAGCACGGCGATCGGCAGCTTGGCGCCGTCGCCGAGCACCGAGGAGGCGGCGTTCGAGGCGGCGACGCCCGCGAGGATCAGCAGCGAGTCACCCGGGAAGAAGAATCCGACCAGCAGGCCGGTCTCCGCGAAGATGATCGCGATCAGCCCGATGGCGCCGAGGGACGAGATCAGGGATTTGGCGTCGAGCAGGTTGACGGCCAGCTGGTTGTAGTCCACGGGCGCAGGATAGCGGGCGCACCTTGCGGGCGGCGGCCCGCGACCCCCCTGCCCGGACCGGCCGGAGCCCGTCGCGCGCCCGCGCCCTACGGCGTTCCGCATGGCGGGCTCCTGCTGACCGGCGGGCACGAGTCTGGGAAGATGGCACGGGCGTCCGGTCCGCAACGGCACACCACCCTCATGGCCGTACCGCGGAGGTCGCCTCGAACGTGCCGGAGAGCCACCGCAACGCCGCGCGTCGGCGGGCCGGCACGGAGTCGTCACGAAGGCGTACACAGCGTCGGACAGCACCGTCCGTACGCCGCAACCCGACAGGAGCGGATCGCATGCCCATCGCAACTCCCGAGGTCTACAACGAGATGCTGGACCGGGCCAAGGCGGGCAAGTTCGCCTACCCGGCCATCAATGTCACCTCGTCGCAGACCCTGCACGCCGCACTGCGTGGTTTCGCCGAGGCCGAGAGCGACGGCATCATCCAGATCTCGACCGGTGGCGCGGAGTTCCTGGGCGGCCAGCACAACAAGGACATGGTGACCGGCGCCGTCGCGCTCGCCGAGTTCGCCCACATCGTCGCCGCCAAGTACGACGTCACGGTCGCGCTGCACACCGACCACTGCCCGAAGGACAAGCTGGACGGCTACGTCCGCCCGCTGCTGGCGGTCTCCGCCGAGCGCGTGGCCAAGGGCCAGAACCCGCTGTTCCAGTCGCACATGTGGGACGGCTCGGCCGAGACCCTCGCCGACAACCTGGCCATCGCCCAGGAGCTGCTGGCCCAGGCCGCCGCCGCCAAGATCATTCTTGAGGTCGAGATCACCCCGACCGGTGGCGAGGAGGACGGCGTCACCCACGAGATCAACGACGAGCTGTACACCACCGTCAACGACGCCGTGCGCACCGCCGAGGCGCTGGGCCTGGGCGAGAAGGGCCGCTACCTGCTGGCCGCCTCCTTCGGCAACGTGCACGGCGTCTACAAGCCGGGCAACGTCGTGCTCAAGCCGGAGCTGCTGCGCGAGCTCCAGGACGCGATCGGCAAGCAGTACGGCAAGACCGACCCGTTCGACTTCGTCTTCCACGGCGGCTCCGGCTCGACCGCCGAGGAGATCGCCACCGCGCTGGAGAACGGCGTCGTGAAGATGAACCTGGACACCGACACCCAGTACGCCTTCACCCGCCCGGTGGCCGGCCACATGTTCGCCAACTACGACGGCGTGCTGAAGGTCGACGGCGAGGTCGGCAAGAAGAACACCTACGACCCGCGCACCTGGGGCAAGCTGGCCGAGGCCGGCATGGCCGCGCGTGTGCGCGAGGCCGCCGAGCAGCTGCGTTCGGCGGGCAAGCGCCTGAAGTGAGGCCCCCGCGCCCCGCATGAGGAACGGG
>NZ_JBHUAF010000040.1:0-35155 GCF_042789895.1 Kitasatospora sp. NPDC056783 | reverse complement strand
GGTCCGCAGCACATAGATGATGCCGGCCAGGGCCGCCCGGTCGGGGACGCGCAGCCGCCCGGGATGGCGATGGCGTCGTTCGGGAGCGGGCGGCAGCAGCGGAGCCACTCGCTCCCACAGGTCATCCGGCACAAGATCAACACGCACCCGGACACCCTGCCAACCAAGATCGTTGAGCACAAGAGCGCAGCTCAACTCATTTTGAAACGACCAGTAAGGCCGTTTTCGCATCACTGCGAAAACGGCCTCCGACCTGCGAAAACGCTGGTCGGGACGACAGGATTTGAACCTGCGACCCCTTGACCCCCAGTCAAGGGGTTCAACTATTGTCGGCAGCCGATGCCTTGAGGTCTCAGCTTTTTGTTGCTCAACTAAGCTGAAAACACGGGAAGTTGAGACTCTCGATGAAGATCCACGGTCGACAGAGCCCAAACCCGGCCGATGCCCAGCCGCGTTCAAGTTCGTACATAGATGTCCGTAAGCGCCCACGGGCGCTCATGAGCGCCCACCAGGCGCGGTCCCCAAATGGTCCCCAGGCCCCCGGACCCGCCTTCGTCACCGCGAGTGACAGCAATCTGTCGACCCTTCAACGGGACCCTTCTGCCGACCGCCGCAGCCCGTCGTGTATTGCCCCTGGCAGACGAAGCGGTCCGGTCGGATCAGGGTCGACTACCCATCGGATGCGGATAGTGATCTTCCGGACGGTGTGTCGCCTCGAGCGTGTCTTCGCCGTCTGGTCCTGAGTACTTCGCGCACCGCCTCGCACGCTCTGTCGCCACACCCGACACAGCAGCCACTCTTGCCCCAGAGTCACCACCCAGTCCGAGAGAAGGGGAAGCTCATGGGACAGCGTGCGCAGCGTGGTCGGGTGTACCGGCGGTGTGGTTGTTCGGACGGGCACGGGAGGCAGTTGGGTCCGTGGTGTGTGCGGTTGTTGGAGGAGACGGGTCACGGGTCGTGGACGTACTGCGTGGACGGGAAGCGAAAGACCCGCCAGCGTGGCGGGTTCGCCAGCCGTGCAGAGGCGTTGCAGGAGATGAGAGCGGTGCTGGACGGTGAGCTGCGCGGGGTCTACGAGAACCGCCGCACCACCGTCGCGAGCTACCTGCGGGAGTGGCTGGCCACAGGGAAGCCGCACCTCGCGCCGAACACGTACGCCGGCTACGCGGCGTACGTCGAGCGGGACCTCATCCCCGCTTTCGGCCACCTCGCTCCTCGACCTGCGCCCGGAGCACGTCGACGCCTGGGTCACCACCCAGCTGAAGGCCCAGCGCGGCAAGGTCACCGTCTACCGGGCCGTGTCCACGCTGCGCAACGCGCTGAACGCCGCCGTACGTTCGTGGCGCCTGCGCTACAACCCGGCCAAGCACTCCGTGCCGCCGAAGCCCCGCGCCGCCGAGCGCACCTGCTGGACCCCCGAGCACGCAGCGACCTTCCTGCGCCACGGTGCGGGGCACAACTCCGACCAGCTGACCGACCTGTTCGAGGTCATGCTCGGCACCAGCATGCGCCGCGGCGAGGTCCTCGCCCTCCACTGGTTCGACGTCCACGTCATGGACCGCAAGCTCTACGTCCGCTGGACCCTCGCCGCCATCGACAACGGCGAGATCCACCTCCGCCAGCCCAAGACCGAAGCCAGCCGCGCATGGATCAGCCTCTTCCCCAGAGTCATGACGGCCCTCCACCGCCAAGCCGCGATCCAGATGAACGCCCACCCCGACGGCCGACTCGAGGGCCTCGTCTTCGCCAAGCCGGATGGCCTGCCGCTGCGCCCCCAGTGGGTCCTCGACCAGGTCCGCAAGCTCACCGCCGAACTCGGGCTCCCGAGGAGCGGGCTGCACGCCACACAGCGGCCAGCATCATGATCGCCGCTGACATCCCCCTGGCCATCATCTCCAAGACCCTGCGCCACTCCACCCTGGCGATCACCATCAACCTCTACGGCCACCTCCTCAAGGACTCCGCCGAGCAGGCCGTCCAGGCCCTCGACCACGCCGACACCCAAGCAGTCCGCCAGACCGACTTCGCTGCCGGTCACGGCTTCGGCCAGGCGGCGTGAGCGAGGCGGGGCCCGCCACCGGTGCACCGGGTAGCATCGGCGTCATTCCGCTGGTGGGCCACGGGGCCGCAAGGTCAACGGATTCCCGTCGCCTACCAGGTCAGGGGCAGTTGCATGGGGATTCCGGAGGCCGTCTCCACTCGCGCGGCCAGGTCGGTCGGGATGGGTACGTCGAGCCGTACCGCAGTCGGAGTGTAGAGGTCGGTCTCGATCTCGGATGTCGTGAGGGACACGAGCGGCGCGTAGGAGACCGGATAGGGAGTCCATAATCCGCCGAGCGAATCAATCGGACCCGCCCGAAGGCCAGCCAGAGAATCGCCGTCATAATCCCAGCTTCACCCATTCCCTGCGGTCTCACCAAAATTCTCGGCGCTCGCCCTGGCGCATTCCGAGGACCGATCCGAGGTTAGACGCCGCCTCACCGCACGTGCTCCCCATTGTACGAGCCCAACGCCCCTCGGCCAGTGGGGAAACCGCCTCCCCCGATCCGCGACCAGTCCTTCGGGCGGTGAAGGCGCGAAGACCGATGCCACACGATCAAGCTGCCCTACCCACCAGCCGCGCATCGTGATCACCCTCACGGCGGTCGCTCTTGCCTGTCCACCAAGGACAACGCCCTCGCCAACGGCACCCGCGTCGCCCTCGCAGCCTGCAACGGCAGCACCGGCCAGAATTGGACCGTCCAGCGCGAACGGACCCTGTAGCCCGTGGCCGCCCTGCGGGGGTGAGCTGGCATGAGCCTTGCATGGTGTGGCTCCGAGATATCTCGAAGCCACACCATGCAGCATCGGGCGAACCCGCCAGTTAGCGGTCTCGCCCACGCTGGTTTCGGCCGGGGCCAATTCGGCGACGCAAATGGAAGAATTGAGTCAGATTGGCTGGCGCCGCCCCAGTCATCCGAGGTCTCGATCAGGGTCGGTATCCGGGGTGAACAATCGCGAAAGATCGGGTAGTTTCCGGTACCTAGTTCCGCAGCCCGCCGTGGCCAGCCTGGCCAACTACGCTTGGGGCAGATTTGATGCTGCCCCAAGACGGTGCCGATGGCGTCGTAGCGCCTGGCGGACGACTGCTTGATGGGATGCTCGGTCATGGCCGCCGGATGAATGTTCGCGAACCCGGCCCTACAGTCCCGGCCACTATCCACCCTCCCGGCCAACGAGGTTAGAGTCCACGAACTCCGATTACCTTCGGCCGGAAAAGCTTCGAAGCGAGTCGTCGACGAGCGTCCGGAACTCTCCGTCGAGGTCCTCCACGGACAACGAGTCAAAGGATATGAAGGCCTGTAGCCTCAGGATCCGCTTCAGGAGGTCTCGGAGGAAGTCCCGCTCGGTCACCGTCTCCAGGGGGATGTCGACCCTCTGCCAGGCCCGGAGGATCCCCCGAACGATGTGGGGGCTGCCGCCGATGGACGTCCGGCGGGCGTAGATCTGGTCGAAGGCGGACTCGCCCAGGACGGAGAGAGCGGTGTAGAGGTCCTCGGGTTCGGCGTCCCGGTCGCGGACGAGATGGGCGCGCCACCAGAGACGACCGAAGACGTGACGGGTGACGTCCGTGCCCAGGACCCGGTCCTGGTGGAAGTCGGCGTATCGCCATGCGGCCACGTCGGGCATGACCACGAGGGATAGGAAGGCCCAGAGGTCGCCGGCGACGGCCTCGGCGGGGATGATCCCGGAGTCCCGGTGGAGGATCTCGGCCGCGGCAATGTCGAACCCGCTGGCCTGCTTCCTGTTGTGCGGCGCGGGGAAGCCTCTCTCTCGGGCGGCGTCGACAATGGCGCTCCGGAGCCTCAGGAGCCGTTCCGGCGGGAGTCGCACGCCGCCGGTCGCCGTGTAGAACATGGCGAGGTGCGACTGGGCGGCGTCGCCGCCGAGTTCGTCGGGCGACTTCCCGAGGTACGACGCCCTCAGGTCCTTGGCCGCTCCGGCGAGCAGGCGTGGGAAGAGGTAGGCCATCATGTTTCCTTCGCGAAGAGGCCGACGGCGCTCTGCACGCGGGCGGAGAAGTACGAGGGGTCGCTGCGCCGCATGAGCCGGAGCGCGGCCAGCGTCGTGTCGGGCAGGTGGGTGCGGACCGCTCCGAGGAGCATGTGGCCGAGGGTGTCCGGCTCGAACGTGGATCCGTCGTCGAGGTCCTCGTCGTCGACGGCGTGCTCGATCATGAGCCGTACGACGTCCTGACGCAGTGCCGACTGGATCAGCCGTTCCGCGTGGGTGGCCTTCTCGGCCTTCCGCATGGCGTCGAGGACGAGGGTGGTGCGGCTGTTGACCAGGAGCAGGACCGCGCCCATGGTGGCGGCGTCGAGATTGGGTCCGATGTCCAGGTACCAGGGGGCGTCCTCCGGGTAGCCCGCCTCGGCGAAGTCTACGACGGCCATCGGGAACTGCGAGGCGTCGCCTTGGAGGCGGACTTGGGCGTGGTGTTGCCAGAGGATGGACCCGGCGCGCCGGGGGCCGGTCGGGTCGGGGTTGTCGAGGTTTCCGGCGAGGACGACCTGGGTGTCGATCGACAGCACTCCCCCGCTGTCCCGTCCCAGGACCGTGAAGGCCAGGTGCACCGATCTCCTCCCGCCGCCGGTCAGTCGCTCCTCGGCCGCGAGCATGCGCAGGCCGGAGCCGGAGGAGTTCCACACGGTGGTGAGGGCGAGTTCGGCGTCCTCCGGCAGCGCCGCGCTCGCACGGGCCGCGTCGAGGTCGACCTCGACGGTGCATTCCAGCTCGAGGTCGCGCTGGTAGTCCCAGTCGACCACCGAGGGGGGAAGCGGGATCCCCTGTCCGTCCTCCTGCTTGAGAAGCCACCCTTCGGTGGTCACCGTGTGCGGGTGCGGACGTCGGTACGGGTAGGCGCGGCGGCTCACACGTCACCGCCCGTCCGCTCCGAGGCCATGACGATCTCAGTCACGGTGTCGGGTGCGGGTGCGACGATCAGCGACCAGACGCGTCCGTCGCCTCCGTCGGTGTGGAGTTCGTCGGACCTGTGGAGCTCTTCGCCGTCCGCTCGCCACCCGAGCACGGTCGGTACGGACGCGCCCCGAGGCGGTTCGCCCTCTCGTCCCAGGGCGTCGTTCAGCGCCACCGACAGTCGGCTTCGGACGACCTGTTCTCCTGCGTCGACCAACTCGAATCTCTGCACGAGGACGGCGCGACCGTCCACGGTGTCGTGGAAGGGCTCGTCCAGGTAGCGCAGTCTGGCGCCGCGTCGACCGTGTGTCGCCGGGCGGGCGGGCGCGCCCGATCCGGCTTCCCCGGGATCCGGTGCGCCGCCGTTCGGGTGGCGGCTGGCCGGCCCCGGGGAGTGCACGGGGTCGGCCGTCGGGAAGACCGCGGAGCCGCCGTGTCCGGGGGCGCCCGCCATCAGCCCCGCCATCAGCTTGCTCATGCCGGCCAGCGAGACGCCGTCCCCGGCGTTATTGACGACGGCGGCGGGTCCGGAGGCGGCCTTCATCTCGTCCGCGATCTTCTTCAGGGCGTGCTTGGCGAGCTTGCGCTCGTCCAGGTCTTGGAGCCGGTCCACCATCCAGTTGTCGTGGCTGGCCGGCTCGGACAACGCGAAGGTGCGGTCCATGCCCTCGTCGGCCCGGAAGACCCCGGCGTAGCCTCCGTGCTCCTCGAAGAACGGCGGGCCTTCGAGGTACTTCACCACCAGGTCCACGGGGCGCATGAGGCAGGTGTGGTTCAACCGGTCGCCGATTCCGGCCTCCTGGGCGACCTTCGGCGGCTTGCCGGGGGGTGCGATGAACTTGCGTACGCCGAAGCGCCCGAGTGGGCGCTTCATCGTCTTGTGCTCGATGAGGACGTCCATGTCGCGGTGAGCCCAGAGGAACGGGCGCAGGTGCGGCACCTCGGAGGGCCAGGGGACGGGGACCTCCGCTCCGTCGTGGGTGATCGAGAACCGCATCGGCGCTTCCCCGCCTTCGGGGAGCATCTTGGGCCAGAGGTTCCAGACGATCGCGTCGACGATCCAGCGCATCGCCTCGGCGTCGTCCCGATCTCCGAATACGGGTTCGATCATCGCGACGGTGGTGCCGGTCTCGCCTTCGGGCAACGCCCTGAGACCGAGTTTTCGGGCGACGTCGTCGGCTTCGGCTCCGACGAGCGGTTCGACGTATCCGTCCTGGACGCGTCCCCAGTAGTGCCGGCCTGTGAAGGTCTTCGGGCCGTCGACGGTGTCGGTGCTGTAGCTCTCGTGGACGGCCCAGCCGATGAGTCGGGTCTCCAGGCGGTCGCCGACCCGGCAGCGGGTGTGGACGAGGACCGTGTGCGGCTTGGAGGCGAGGTGGAAGACCACCTTGCCGTAGCCGTAGGTGCCGCCGCGGCTGTCGAGGTCCTGGGAGCTGCCGGTCTTGCGGACGAAGGAGACGAAGTCGCAGTCGCCGTCGGCGACGACGTCGGCGCGGGTCGGGCCGCCGAGCCCCTTGGTTCCGGTGTCCGTCACCGTAAGGACGCGGAGGACCGGTCGGGCGAGGGAGGCGCGCAGCTCGAGGTGTTCGGTCGTGGGGGCGTTCTCGAGGAGCAGGTCCCGCCAGACCGGCGCTTCGGTGGGGCTCAGGGACCGGAGCTCGACGCGGTAGTCGACCGGGCCGTCGCCGGTCCGGGCGTCCCAGCTGTTCTGCGCCGACTCGCGGACGAGAAGGGTCAGCGGGTCGAGTTCGGTGGCGTCGAGGTGGCGGAGGATGCCCTCGGCCGCGCCTCCTCCCCCGGGTCCATAGGACTCGGACAGCCAGCGAGATGTCGTGGTCACGTCGGCTCTCCGATCCGGGCGAGGACGTCGTTCACTGCGTCGTCGTCGAGGCGGTCGGTCCGGACGCCAGCGAGGTCCACCGTGTAGCGGACGTCGAGGACTCCCGCCGGTACCTCCGCGCCCGGTATGGAGGTCGTGGTGAGCTTCGGGAACCCGTCGTCGACGGGGTACCAGCGGCTCTCTACCGGGGAGAGTCGCCGACCCGCCTGGCCCTGGTCGGACCGCTGGTAGCCGAGGCGGGCGAGCTTGGACAGGAACGCGACCTCGTCGTCGCACAGGTCCCTCGCGTGTGTCACGAGTTCGTCGAGGGTGCGTCCTCGCGGATCCGGCTGAAGCCGTTGCCAGGCGATGAACAGCTCACCGTCCTCCGGCGGTTCGAGTTGGTCGAGTCCGTGGACCTGGAGGAGTCTCCGTTCGGAGACCGTGGTGCTGCTCTTCACTTCCACGGCCAGGCGGCCGCCGGTGAAGTCGTGTCGCTCGCCTTCGGGGCCGGCCCAGTGGCGGACGGCTCCCGGGTCGCCTTCCAGCAGGCGGATCAGGACGAGGAGTTCCCCGAAGAGACCGACGACCTGCTCGTCCGTCAGGGAGCGCCTGCCGGCGCTGAACAGCCGGCGCCAGCGTTCCACGACCGCGCGGGCGGTGCGGTAGGGCCGATCACCGTCGGCGGCCAGCGCGACGAGCACGTCATGGCAGAGGCCGGTGAACACGTCGTCGAGTTCGCGGTCGGTGCAGGTGATGTCGGCGAAGCGGCCGTAGCTCTCGTCGTCTTCGAGCGGGCGCTCGAGGATCCGGAGCGATCCGACGGCGACGCCCGCCGAGAGTCGCTGCCGCGTCGCCAGCGGTATCAGCAGGTGCCTCATGCGGTCCGCGTCGACCGCCGCCAGGAGCGGACCGTGATCTGTCGTCACCGGAAGGGAGGACGTCCTCAGGACATGCCCCTCCGCGACCGGGGCCGCGTCGAGGTCTCGCCAGTGTTCGCCGAGGACGAGCCGGAGGTCGGGTGTGCTCATCTGCCGTCGTCCTCCATGAGCAGGGCGAGCTCGTCCTCGTTCATCGTGTCGAACTCGTCGTCGTGGACGACGTTGGAGAGGTCGGTGCTGTACCACTCGACCTCGCTGTCCTCACCGCGGGGCAGGGGAAAGACGAGGCCGACCCCCATGACGTGATCGGCGGCGTCCAGCGGTACGCGGCGTTCCTTCGTGGTGGGCGAGATCCGGTCGATCGGGTAGAGGGTCAGCAAGGCGGTCTCGGGGCACTGCACCTGACGGGCCAGCTTGAGGGCCTTCTCGGTGATCTCCTCGAACCCGCTCAGGTCGAGGTCGACGCCGGCGTCCCGACGGCTCATGAGGGTCTTGATGTCGGCGGCGTCGTGACCGCTCGCCAACTTCGCTCGGATGACCCGGTTCACGGCGACGCCCGGGGCGAACTCGTAGGCGGCGTCGGGGTCCCCGGTAAGCGGGTTGCCGATGATCGCGACGTTCCACCGCTTCAGAGCCCCACCGTCCGGTGCCTTGAGTCGCCTCTCCACGTACCGGCGGAGAAGGTTCGCGTCGCAGTCCATCGACTTCTCGTGGAAGCGGTAGCGGCCGAGGAAGTCGAGGACCAGGTCGTAGGGGACGTCGCGCAGCAGGTGCCGGCCTTTGGCAGATCGATCGTCGTGACGGGCCCCGCCGACGCGGAGGGCCTGCTCGACGAGTTCGCCGGCGGCCCGCTGGTTGGTCCGGAGCCATTCCGCGTCCGCGGTGCGGAAGTAGCGGGTCTGAACCCGCTGCCCGCCGTAGGCGGCGCTGGCCTTGACCGCGTCGCGCATCTTGGTCGCGGCGGTGATACGCAGCTTGGGGTGGTTGCGGAGGCGGACGGCGAAGGTCAGCGGGGTCTTGTCCTCGATCATGTAGGAGTCGATATCCCGCCTCATCTCGGACTCCACGGTAGCGATGTGGCGGAACCAGTCCCGCAGTTCGTCGGTCATCCAGATGCGGGGGAGGTCGGCGTAGCCGTCGCGGAATCCGAACCAGCGGCCCATCTGGAGCAGGGTGTCGTAGGTGGAGGCGCCTCGGACGAAGTAGCTGACGGCGAGGCCTTCGAGGGTCAGGCCGCGGGAGAGCGTGTTGCCGCCGACGGCGATGGCGACGATCGGGCCGGTCTCGTAGTCGAGACGTTCGAGGCTCTTGGAGTTGTCGAGGATGACGCGGCAGTCGTCGACGACGCCGGGAAGCTTGGGGAGCAACTCCTCGAAGGGCACTTTTCGTTCGCCGAGGTCCGCCGCGGAGACCCGGGCCGTTTCCGTGGCCCACAGTTCACGCAGTTCGTCGAGGAGTTCCGGTTCCTCGGCCGTGATCATGTCCGAGATCGTGGCTTTGAAGCGCTTGAGCGGTTCCTCGAAGCTCTGGTGGACCACGGTGCTGACGCTGGTGTGGACGAGCATGGTCGAGTGGGGAACGCCCTGTCCGCGCACGCGCCGGGCCGCCGTGGCGAGCCAGAAGTAGAGGACCGCGGTGCGGATCGAGCCGTCGATCTCGGGGCTGAACCCGTCGATCTCGTCCCGGCCTGGTCGGACGAGTTCGACCTCCTCCTCGGGCACGGTCCGGATCATGTCGTAGCCGTCGGGTACGTCCTGCGGGTCCTCTCCGTCCAAGGGCTCCCGCCCGAACAGGACCTCGGTGCCAAAGTGGCCGCGTGGCTTGGGCAGGTTGACGATGAAGTCCCGTGGATAGAGGTCCTTGGCCGTCGGGTCGATGAGGAGGTTCGCGAAGGGGGTGGCGGTGTAACCGACGTATCCGCCTTGGGGGAAGAGGTCGATGATCTCGCGGATCAGCGGGTTGGTGCGCTTGGAGGCGATGCTCGCCTGGTCCGCCTCGTCGTCGATGATGAGCGTCGGGCAGTTCTTCAGGTGCTCGGGGGCCTTCTCCAGCCAGTCCTTGAGCTTCCTGAGTCTGGGGACGTTCTTCTTCACCACGCACAGGACGCGTTGCTCGCTCTTGTCGGTGAAGAACGCGGCGGGGTTGCCGGCGGGCGGTTCGAAGTCGCCGTCGACTCCGGTCAGGGGGTGCCACTGGTCGATCACCGGCTGGAGGAGCTGTCGCTCGAGCCGTAGTTGGGTCTGTCGGCGGAGACCATTGTGGATGCCGGCGAGCACGATGAAGAACTTGTATCCGGCGTCCGCGGCCTTGGCGATCAGAGCCGTGAAGTTGGTGGTCTTGCCGGACTGCACGTAGCCCACGACGAGGCCGCGGGTGGAGAACTTCTTCTCCTTGGGGTGGTCGAGCAGGGAGACGACCTTGGTGGAGGCGGCGTCGAGGTCCCGAAGGCCGTCGCCGTGCCAGGACGGCTGCCGCCCCAGCAAGTCGTGGAACGCGGGCCAGCAGCGGTCGCCCTCCTGAGGGCCGACGTACCAGGTCTCGCGGTTGTTGCGCACGACCGAGCCGGGCTGGCGCTTGTCGCGGATCTCGATGGTCTCCCGCTGGTGGCGCTCGCCGATGCGCTTGACGATGTCCTCGTCCACCCGGAACAGCTTGAGCATCGCCAGGGCCTGCTCCGGCGTATGCAGTTTGATCAAGCTCCGGAATTGCTCGTACTGCGCGTCGAACTCGTCCACGGATCCCCTTCCGCCTCACACCCGGTCCGGCACGAAACCCCTGTTCGGCCAGACCCCACGACGTGACGACCGTACAGCAACGCGAGCATCGTCCCTATACGCACCAATATCACGGCCGAGTGCGTCCCCGACGGTCAGGCGGCGACGAGGACTGGCTCCTTGGTGCGACCTCGCCGCTTCGGGGCGGGCGCGGGGAGCTGTTCGGTCTGAGCCACCAGAAGCGGCGCGAGATGCTCCGCGATGGCCCGGGCGAGACCGACGGGCACGGCGTTGCCGATCTGGCGGGCGATCTGGTCACGGTTGCCGCACCACTTGAAGTCCATGGGGAAGCTCTGCAGGAGGGCCGCCTCGAGGTGGGTGATGGGGCGGTGGAGCCACGGGTGGAGGTATCGGCCCTTCTCCGGCTTGAAGAACTCGGTCCGGATCGTCACGGAGGGCTTGTCCCGGAACATCCGGCCCATGACGTCGGCGGAGCCGCTCTTGTGCCTCTTCCAGCAGGCGGACAGCAGCTCGAACGGGATGTCGAAGCGGTTCCCGCCCTCCGGGATGGAGGTGTAGCGCTTCATCGACTTCTGGGTGATGCCGCTTCGCCGGAGGTGCAGTTCCTCCATGGAGTACGGACCCGGGACGCCGTTGACCGTCGACCCCCGCGTGGGCAGCTGCGGGGTCTGCTTCTTCAGGACGAGTTCCGAGATCGTCTGCCAGACGGTACGCGGCCGGCCGACGGTCGGTGCGGGGATCAGGAGGGCGACGAGTTCCATCTCCGACAGCTGGTCGAGCCGCTTGCCCGTGCCCGGGGTGGTGAGGTCCTTGCGCGCCCCGACGAGGATGGTCCGCCTCCTGCGCTGCGGCACACCGTGATCGTCGGCGTTGATCAGCTCGTGCCGGATGAGGTAGTCCTCGAGGAGACCCCCGGTGCGGGTCTCGTTCACGAGCAGGGCGAACTCGGGGGACCGCCGGAAGGCGTCGACGTTCTCCATCACGAAGAACTTCGGTTCGGCGGCGGCGACGACGGTCAGGTAGTGGCGCCACAGCTGGTTGCGCTCGTCGTCGGGGTCCTGGTTACCGAGCCTGGAGAACCCCTGGCACGGGGGACCGCCGAGGACCACGTCGGCCTTAGGGATGCCCGCCTCGCGCTTCACCCACTCGGCGATGTCGCCCTGGTGGATGTGAGCGCCGAAGTTCGCCTCGTAGGTGGCCGCGGCGGCCTTGTCGAGCTCGACCGCGGCGATGGGGCGGTACAGCGACTTCCCATGGCGCCTGGCGTCGACGAACCCCTTGGTCAAGCCGCCACAACCCGCGAAGAGATCGATCACCCGGAAGTCCCCGGTCCGGGGGGTCTTACCGCCGTGAGGCGGGTCGAATGCGCTGATCGTGGAGGGGGTGTCGGCCATGCAGGCACTCTAGCCGGCCGGACCTATCAGGAACAACAAACAGCACAAATTTAAACTCTACTACGCAAGGCGGGCATCGCGCCGGCCCTGATTCCGCCCCGTTCCGACGGGCGGGCCTCCCGGCGTCGGCCCACGGCCGTATCGTCGACTCCGTACCGCACGCACGACGGGTAGGGGATCATCGGTGGCTGTCGCAGTTCCCGGCGGGTCGTCGAAGCCGGGCTCGACGGACCGCGCATGGCGGCCGAAGCCGGGGCTGGGCACGACCCAGCGCTCGAAGGAACAGGACCGGGCCGCCAGCGGCCACGACCACCGTCTGGTGGACGTGGGCGAGGGACGGCTGCGGCCCGCAAGCGTCGTGCTGAGCAGGTCCGCCCGGACCGGGCGGGTCAAGGCGGCCCTGCGCTGGTACGCCGACGGACGGCCGAAGACGGTGTCCCTGGGTGAGGTGGATCACCCCACGCGAGCCGCCAACCTGCGCGAGGGCTGGCACCTGGCCCAGGAGGCCGGACTGCTCACCGAGGCCTCCCTCCCGCCGGACTCGTGGGCATCCTCCCCGGGGACCCGGGCGTCCATGCGCTCCAACACGGGCAGGGACACCAAGCCCGAGCTGCGCCTGCGGTCGCTGCTGCATCGGGCCGGACTCAGGTACCGGGTGTCCGCCCGGCCGGTCCCCACCCTGCGCCGGACCGCTGACGTGGTCTTCACGAAGGACAAGATCGCGGTCTTCGTGGACGGCTGCTACTGGCACTACTGCCCGGAACATCGCAGCGTTCCCGCGACGAACCGGGACTTCTGGGTCGAGAAGCTGGAGAAGAACAGGGCCCGCGACGCCGAGACGGTACAACTGCTGCAGGACCACGGGTGGACGGTCATCCGCGTCTGGGAACACGTCCCCGCCGAGGAGGCGGCCCGCCTGGTGATCGAACAGGTCCACCGTGCCCACGGGTCGGGCCCTCACTGATCGGAAGATCTCGGTTCGGCCTCTGATCCCGGATCCGTCGTCCCGTCAGGTCCGTTGGTCTAGAGTCCTGTCCCGTGAGGATGTGCGGGGGACGTGCACGTCCTGCCGGCAAGCGGTGACATGCGGGGGACGGACTGAAGGATCGGCACACAGCCCGAACCGCGGCCGACGGCGCCGTCGTCGGACTGCCGACGCGCGCCTTCGCGGATCACCCGGCGGGCGGCGCGGGCGCCCCCACCCACAGAAGGTTTCCCTACCCGACATCGCGTGGCTCCAGGAAGTCTCAAACTGCTCCGAGCGGATGTACGACTGGCCGCAGCGCGGAAGACCCGGACGCGAGGAGTACTCACCTGTGACGACGGAACGACTGTCCTGGACGCCGGACTCGTGCCTTGTCGAGGAGGTCGAGACCCAGTTCGACAGGGCCATCGCCTCCTACCGGGCGAACCCGCACCTCGTCTCCGAGCACGCGAACCACGAGGAGTCCATCCGGGTCGGGGGATACGCGACCCGCACGCTCCTGGAGCTGGTCCAGAACGCCGCCGACGCGATGTCGGGCGTGGGCGGGGACGAGGGCGGGTTCACCGGCCGCGTCGAAATCGTCCTCGACACGGATAACCGGACCCTCTACTGCGCCAACGACGGTCGCCCGTTCTCGAGGAACGGACTCACCGCGATCACCCACGCGCACCTCAGCGGCAAGCGGGGGGACGAGATCGGGCGCTTCGGTCTCGGGTTCAAGTCCGTCCTCGCGGTCTCGAGCGCCCCTCAGGTGTTCAGCCGTTCGGTGTCGTTCGAGTTCAACTCGCCTGTGGCCCGGGGCGAGCTCGCGAAGATCACGGCTGCCGTGAAGCGGTATCCGGTCCTGCGCACCGCGACGGTCCTCGACCCGGACGCCGCGTTCGCCGAGGACCCCGTTCTCGCGGGGCTCGCGTCGTGGGCTTCCACCGTCGTGAAGCTCTCGGACGCATCCGGCCTCGGCAGGATCCGCGAGGAGATCGAGGAGTTCTCCTCCGAGTTCCTCCTCTTCGCTGGGGCCGTGCGGGAGGTGAGGCTCAGAGTGCTCGGGCAGGACTCGTTCGAGACGACGCACACGTCCCGGGACCTGGGAGGAGGCGTCTTCAGGATCGAGGACCCGGACGGCGACGGCGACGAGTGGATCGTCGAGAACCGGATGCACACGCCCTCCCCGGAGGCCCGCCGGCAGGTCGGGGAGGCCGTCTCCCGCAATCAGGTCAAGGTCACCGTAGCCGTTCCGAGGCGTCACGCGAGGCAGCGCATCGGGCGGTTCTGGTCCTACTTCCCGCTCCAGGACCAGACCTCGGCGTCGGCGCTCTTCAACGCCCCGTGGAGCGTGAACGACGACCGGACGACGCTGCTCAGGAACGACTACAACCGGGAGATCCTCGGAACGCTGGCGGAGATGTTCGTCGACGTGCTGCCGCAGGTGGCCACACCCGACGATCAGGCGGCCCACTTCGACTACATGCCGGCGCGAGGAAGGGAACAGCTCTCCTTCGGCGACGAGTACCTATGCATGCACGTGCCGGGGATCTCTGCCTCCCGCGCACTCGTCCCCGACGCGACGGGCATCTTCCGAAGCGCCTCCGAACTCACTCCGCTGGACTTCGCCGTCGACGTCGACCAGACCGACCATCAGGCCTGGATCCAATCCCCGAACACCGGCGACGACGTCCCGCACTGGCGTTGTTACGCGTCCCGGCAACGGTTCACCCGTCTTCGGCAGATTTTCGTGGCGTCGCAGCCCCGCAGCTTCCTCGATCACGACCGGGACATGAAGCGGGCGCTGACGGAGTTGCGCAAGCGCGGGCTTCGCTCGTGGTTGCGTGAGTGGGCCGAGGGAACGGACGACGCATCCGCGGCGGGCGCGTTCAAGTTCACGCTCGGGCACCGGAGCCTGCCCGACATCGAGCTGGCCAAGGTGATCCCGACCACCGACGGCATGCACGCGATCGGCGATCGGAACACCGTTTTCCTGCACCAGGAGGAAGGAGTCGAGATCGAGGGGGCGGTGTTCGTCTCCGCCGGCTTCCTGGCACAGCCGGGAGTGGAGGCGGGCCTCCGAGGGACCGGTTTCCGGGACCTGGACCCGCTCGCGATCCTCAACGCGCGCCTCGCCGCCCTGTCGACCGAGTCGGGCGACGACGAGTTGGTCAAGCTCTGGACCGCCGTCCTCGACGTCCCCGGCGCCGTCTCGCTCAAGGCGATGGCCGGCCACCCGGCCACGGTCAAGGTGCCCACCCTCGACGGTGGTTGGGCCTGGCCTCACCAAGTCCTCGACCTCGACGAGCCGTTGGGCGAGGACCACACGGGGAGGTCCTTGGACCGCAAGCGCTGCCTGCCGGAGGTCGCCCACCGGCTCGGGGTCGTCCGCGCCCCCGTGAAGGACTACGCGCTCGAGGACGAGCCGTGCCTCGGGCAGTACCGGGAATGGGTCCTGGAGACGCTCAACGCCCGGCGGGGCCCAGGCGAACGTCCGATCCACGACATCGACTTCCTCCGCGGCGAGGGTCCGGGTCCGTTCTCCGTCCTGTTGCTCCTGCGCGACGCGGACGCGTCGAAGCCCCTGCGCGCGAGTTGGACGACCGGGCTGCTTCAGGCGGGCGACCCGGACTGGACCTGCGAAGACCTCGACACGGGCGCGGTGCACGCCGTCCGGTCACCGGTCCGTTGGGCGGTCGAGCAGGGCGGGCTGTTGCAGTCGAACCGGGGGTTCCACGCGCCCGCCGACGTGGTGGCTCCGTCCCTCGTGCGGTACGCGAGCCTGCTTCCGCTGTTCAAGGGCTCCCAGCGGGTGGCCGAGGTCCTGGAACTGCCGGACGAGCTCGACGCGGTGCCCGCCCAGGTGTTCAGGGAGGCGCTCGACGCACCGCTGTTCGATCCCAACACCCGGGACGGCGTGCTCGTGGACTTCGTCCGCACGGCGTGCCGCGTCGCCTTTCCCGGCACCCGACCTCCCGGAATCCCCGCCAGGGTGGGGCGCGTGATCGAGCGACGTTCCCCGTCGTCGGTGTATCTCGCCACCACGGACGAGCAGGAGGAGTACCTCTCCACACGTCAGCGCCCCCGCCTGAGGGTGACGGAGGAGCAAGCCGACGAACTCGTCGCGCTGGCGGGTTGCGGCCGGTTCGAGGACAGCTTCGCCTTCTCGATGATCGTCGAGGGCGTCCAGGAGAGCGAGCGGGTGCTCGACGTCTTCACCGGGCTCCGCGGCACACTCGTGGCCGACCGCCTGGCCGACGCCACGATCACCAAGGCCGTCCAGGTGGTCAAGCGGGTGACCAGGGACGACGGCGTCGAGGACGACTCGCTCGAGTGGCACCTCGGCGGTCATGATCTGGTCGCCCGCGGCGACGTGGACGACCGACGCCTCCTGCACATCGTCAACGACGCCTTCGAGCTGCGTCTGACGAACGCCGAGCTCGAGGACGTCCGCAAGACCGGCGTCGGCGACAAACTCGAACTGCTCCGCCAGGAGGCCCTGGCCGCCGCGAGCGACGAGGAGCGGCTCGACGTCTACCTCGGCCCCGACGACCTGCGCGACGCCTTGCCCAAGGGCCTTTGGCAGGCGCTCGAGGCGCAGGATCTGGTCGACGACGACACCTCCGTCGCCGACCTCTTCCTCAAGGTCTACGGCGCGGACTCGATCAGACTGCTCATCTCCCGGTTCCAGGAGATGGGCTTCCCCGACGTTCCGGCGACGTGGGCCGGCGGCGCCTTGACCGTCTCCTGGCTGCGGAGGATGGGGTTCCCGGCCGAGTACGCCGGCCGTCGGACCGACCACCAGCCCGCCGAGTTCGTCGTCCCGGGCGCCGTGAAGCTCAACGACCTCCACGACTTCCAGGCCGACATCAGTCGTCGGCTGGCCGACGTGCTCACGCTTCGCGAGGAGGGCGGCCGCCATCGGAAGGCGATGGTGGAACTGCCCACCGGCGCGGGCAAGACCCGTGTCACGGTGGAGACCGTGCTCACGCTCTTCATCGAGGGCCGTCTCCGCGGCCCGGTGCTGTGGATCGCGCAGTCGTCGGAGCTCTGCGAGCAGGCCGTCCAGACCTGGAGCACGGTGTGGCGGGGGCTCGGTGACGAGCGTCCGCTGACGATCGGGCGTCTGTGGGAGAACAACGTCGTACACCAGCCGGACACCGAGTTCAGCGTCGTGGTGGCGACGGACGCCAAGCTCGACGTCGTCCTGGGCGCGGCCGAGTACGAGTGGTTGAGCAGGGCCTCGGCGGTCATCGTCGACGAGGGGCACCGTGCGGGCGGGTCCGAGCGCTACACCCGGATCCTGAACTGGCTCGGCGTGGCCGGCCGCGGCTGGGAACGGCCTTTGGTGGGACTCTCCGCGACGCCCTTCAAGGGCAGGTCCGCGACGGGGACCGCCGCTCTCGCCAGCCGGTTCGGCAAGCACAAGCTCAAGGCGTTCGAGGGGAACGTCTACGAGGAACTCGTCGCGCGCGGAGTGCTGGCACGGGTCGAGCACGAGGTACTCGACGGCATCAAGGTCGTCCTCAAGGACGAGGAGCGTGACGAGGCCACACGACTGCGACGCATCAGCCCGGCCGTCCTGGACCGCATCGGCCAGAACCACGTCCGCATGAAGACCCTGGTCGAGGACATCATCAGCCGCGATCCGGACTGGCCGGTGCTCGTGTTCACCCCGAACGTCCTGTCGGCCCAGGTACTCGCCGCGACGCTGCGATACCGCGGCATGGAGGCGGCCTCGGTGAGCGGGCAGACCGGCCGGCAGGAGCGCCGCGACATCATCGAACGGTTCAAGGCCCGGAAGATCCGTGTCCTGGCCAACTGCGACCTGTTGATCCAGGGCTTCGACGCACCGGGCGTGCGGGCCCTCTACATCGCCCGTCCGACCTTCAGCCCCAACGCCTACATCCAGATGGCCGGCCGCGGCCTGCGCGGCCCGAAGAACGGTGGAAAGGAGATGTGCCTGATCGTGGACATGGCCGACAACTTCGGAGGAGACGTCAACTCGTTCCTCGGGTACCGCGAGTACGAGGACCTCTGGCAGGAGCAGCGCGCGTGATCCTGGTCCCCGGTCTAAAGGACATCGAGCGCAACGCCGCGAGCAACGCCGAGCTCCGGCTCGCCCGTCTGCTGCGGGACGTGGAGGGCGACCCCGAGGCCGTCGCCTTCCACTCGGTGCGGTTGCGCTCGCACGCCTACAAGCAGCGGGCGGAGGCGGACTTCGTCATCCTGTGGAAGAAGGTCGTGATCGTCGTCGAGGTGAAGGGGGGCGGGGTCGGCAAGCACGACGGGAAGTGGTACAGCGTCGACCGACGTGGCGACTGGCACAAGTTGTCCGACCCTCCGATGAAGCAGGCCGAGTCGGCCATGTACGCGCTGAGGGAGGTCCTCCAGGAGGAGGGCGCCGGCTGGTTCGCGCACGAGGCCGTTGTCGTCACGCCCGACATCCCCACGCCCCCGCACGCGATCGAATGGCCCCCGACCCACTGGCTGGCAAAGGACGACATGACCGTCGCGGGGCTGACGGCCGCCCTCGACGCGATCGCAAGGGCGTCGGCTGCGCCTCCGGGGAACCGGAGGCTCGCCCGGCCGGAGGAACTGCGCACACGCCTGTTCGGGGAGTTCACGCGCATGCCCGTCGTCGACGCCCAACGCGGCGCGGTCATCGAGGAGCAGAACCAGGCCACCGCCGACCAGGCCCGGGTCCTCGCCTCGATGGCGCGCAACCCGCGGATCATGGTGTTCGGCGGCGCCGGCACGGGCAAGTCACTCGTCCTCGCGGAGGCGGCCAAGCAGGAGGCGGACCAGGGACGCTTCGTCCTGATCACCTTCCACTCCCCCGAACTCCTGCGATTCTTCGCCCCCCACGTGGTCGACCTCGACATCGACGTCGTCCCGTTCCACCGACTCGGGTCCGACAAGACCTACGACGCCGTGTTCGTCGACGAGGCGCAGGACCTGATGACCGCCGAGGCGATGGACACGCTCGACCGGGTCGTCGCGGGCGGACGCGCCGCGGGCCGATGGCGCATGTTCCTCGACATGAACAACCAGGCGCACGTCGACGGGAACTACGACGAGGACGTCCTCGAACTCGTGAGGCCCGAGGCCTCCCTGTTCGACCTCAGCCTCAACGTACGCAACACCCGAGCGATGGTGCACATGGTCCAGGAGTATCTGGCCGCCGACGTCGGGGACCCGGGCATCGTGCACGGTGAGAAGGTCCAGTGGCACGCACCCGACGGGGACGCCGACGTCGACGAGGCCGCGGCCGTCGCCCGGAAGCTGGTCGCCGACGGAGTCCGCAAGGACGACGTCTGGATCGTCGACGTCGCGTCCGGTGCCGCTCCGGCCAGGACGGGCGACGGATTCGTCGTGACGAGCCCGCGGTACGCCAAGGGCCTGGAGGCGGAACACATCGTCGTTTGCGGTCTGCCCACCGCCTTCGACGACGCCGGGACGGCGGCGCTCTACGTCGCGGTGACCCGCGCCCGGGTCTCCTTGCACGTCGTCGCGTCCAAGGACGACAGGCGGCGCCTCCAGCAGCTCGTCCGACACCGGTCGGAGACCGCATGACCATGACCGCGGCGCAGAGGAACGCCCTGAAACACCTTCGAGCGGCCTACGTCGGACCGGACGGCGGCGACGACGAGGTGGTATTTAACCTGCCGGACCGGCAGTACGCCGTCGGGATGCTGTTCCCACCGGCGCCGCCCCGTCCTCCCGTCGCCGAAGCGGAGTCTACGGCCGGGATCGCGGACGACGACGTCGAGACGGACGTACCCCGGGGAGAGGTGGAGGAGGGAGGCGCATCCGTGCCCCTCGCCGAGGACTGGCGCCCGTCGTCCGTCGCGATCTCCTTCGTCACGGACCAGCCCACGGTGCTCTGCAACTTGTTCGCAGGCACGTACGAGCCGGTCGCGGACGACGGTCCGCCCCGCTGGCGGCGCCGCCCGTTCTCCCGCGAGGGTCTGGAGCTCGCCCAGAAGCTCGCCCCGCACGCACTCCGGGCGGGCGACGTCGAGTTCGAGATCGGCTCGAGGTGGCGTCCCTACGGAGACGCCCATCTGGTGACGGTCCACGCACGCGTACGGTCGCAGTCGCAGGACAACGACCGGAAGGACATCGCCCGGATGCTCTTCCAGGTCGAGCTCCAGGCCAGGCCGGCTCCTGGCGGCCGGATCCTGGAGTACGACGTCGCACGGTCCTTCGACGTGGACGACGAGTCGGCGGAACTGCGCCTTCGTTACCGCGACAAGAAGGTCTACGCGGTGGGACACGGCATGGCGGCCGACTGGAAGGTCGAGGACGGCGTGTGCACGAGCGTCCTCCTGACCCCAGTGCCGTCGTTCGTGGTGCCCGCCGTGGAAACGGTCGGGTTCGACGTCGCCTCGGAGGCCGCCCGGGCGCTGCTGCTGGAGAACCTGTCACGGATCGACACCCAGCCGGAGGAGGTCGTACCGATGCTCGACGCGTTCGTCCGGTCCTTCTCCGACTGGGTCTCGGAGCAGCAGGGGCGCGTCGAGTCCTTCGGCGCGGACGCCCCAGTCGCACGGGCGATCACCGACCGGGCACGCGCCGCCGCGGACCGGATGGCGGACGGCGTCGATCTTCTGCGAGACCCGGGGCAGGAGAAACTGAGGACCGCGTTCGCCCTGGGCATGGCCGCGATGAGGCTGCAGATGCGCCAGGGTTCGATCAGACGCGAGGGGACCGCGGAGAACGTGGAGGAGCCCCGGTGGCGTCCCTTCCAACTCGGTTTCCTGCTGGTGGCGCTGGCCTCGACCGTCGACGAGACGCACGACGACCGGGAGCTCGTCGATCTGATCTGGTTCCCCACCGGTGGCGGCAAGACGGAGGCCTTTCTCGGTCTCGCGGCGGTCGAGATCTTCCGCCGCCGGCTCGTCCACGGGGCCAAGGGCGCCGGCACGGCGGTCATCACCCGCTACACGTTCCGTCTCCTGACGGCCCAGCAGTTCCAGCGCGCGGCCTCGCTCGTCTGCGCGATGGAGCTGCTGCGGCACGACGACCCGCGTGCGGCGGGGATGGCCCGGTTCTCCATCGGACTCTGGGTCGGCAACGAGGTCACCCCCCGGTCGAGGGCCGACGCCAAGGGCGCCCTCGACCGCCTCCACAAGGCTGCGAAGCCCGAGGAGGCGAACAAGTTCCAGATCGAGGGGTGTCCCTGGTGCGGGGTCCCGCTCGTGCCCGAATCCAGGAGCATGGACCGGGGCCGATACGGCTTCCGACTCGTCGGCAACGACGTCCTCGTCCACTGCACGGACGGCGCCTGTCGGTTCAACCGGGGGCTCCCGGTGGCCGTGGTCGACGAGGTCCTCTACGAGGACCCGCCGACGATCCTGCTGGCGACCGTCGACAAGTTCGCCCGCCTGCAGTTCAACACCGCGGCGGGCGCCCTCCTCGGCCTCGGTAGGCCGTACCTGCAGCCGTCGATGATCATCCAGGACGAGCTCCATCTGCTCTCGGGCCCGCTCGGCACGACGGTCGCCGTCTTCGACGCCGTGATCCAGCTACTCCTGAGCCGGGGCCGCACCCCACCCAAGATCATCGCCTCGACGGCCACGATCCGCGCCGCCGCCGAGCAGGTCCGAGGACTGTACGGGCGCGAGGTCGCCCTGTATCCGCCAGCGGGACTCGACGGCGACCGCACCTTCTTCTCCCGCCCCGTCGAGAGCGGCGTGGGCCGTCTCTACGTCGGCCTGATGCCGCAGTCCCTGTCCCAGGTCTCCGCGGTCATCTCCGCGGCGGCGCCGCTCATCGAGATCCCGGAGGTGCTCGCCCGGACCCCCGACTCGGAAGGGACGCGCGACTCGTACTGGACGACCGTGATGTACCACAACAGCCTCCGCGAGCTCGGGCGCACCGGGACACTGGTGGTCGACGACGTCAACGGGCGTCTCGAACCGCGCTCGGACCGGTTGGCCCTGCCGCTGCGCCGGGTCAGGGCCGAGCGGGTGCTGGAGCTCACCAGCAGGCGGGGCCCGGAGGAACTGCCCAACGACCTGCGCGAACTCGGCCGCAGTGTCGACGGCGGCGACGACGCCGTCGACGTCGTCCTGTCCTCCAACATGCTCTCCGTCGGCATCGACATCCCCCGCCTGGCCCTGATGCTGATGGTCGGCCAGCCGAAGACGACCTCGGAGTACATCCAGGCCACCAGCCGGGTCGGCCGCGGGGAGAACAACGGCATCGTCACGACGCTGTTCCGATCCAACCGGGCACGGGACCGTTCGCACTTCGAGTCCTTCCGCGGTTTCCACGAGGCGCTCTACCGCAACGTCGAACCGACGAGCGTCACCCCCTGGTCAACGGCGTCCCGCGACCGGTCGTTGGCGGGCGCCCTCGTGGCGCTGCTGCGGCACTCGCTGCCGTCCCTCGCCGCGAACGACGCCGCGGACCGCCTCGACCTGGACGACGACCGGATGCGTGAGGCGGTCGAACGAATCGTCTCGGCGTTCGTCGCCCTGGTGAGCCGCTCGGAGGACGTCGAAGCCGAGGAGACCGAGGCGCAGGTGTGGCGGCTGCTGAACGAGTGGGACCACCGCGCGAATCGCGCCCGCGACGACCACGCCCCGCTGCTGTACGAGTACAAGAAGTCCGAGGACCGGGCGCTGCTGAAGCGATTCGACCAGAACAGGGAGGGATGGCTCGTCGGCGACTCGATGCGGTCCGTCGAACCGAACGTCGCCGTACAGGTACGCGAGCCGTCGGAAGGAGCCGACCGTGGAACGAATCCTGCATGACCTGCGTCTCTCGGAGACGATCACGCCCTTCGGAGTGGGAGCCGTGGTGGACGTGCTCGGGGAGTCGCTGATCGCCCCCGACACCTCGTGGTGGGACCGCAGGCGGGCCCCGGAGATCAGCTGCGACCGGCTGCTGGCGCGGCTGGGCGCCGGCGTGCTGCGCCAGGCGCCCGCTCACGCCGGGCGGGCGGCCAAGGACACCGACCATCTGCTCTACTGGCGCTTCCCCGCCTGGCGGTTCTGCGAGCAGTGCACGCGACTCTCCAAGGTCACCGGCCGGAAGAACGGCCGCTGGATCAACAAGTGCGACTGCGGCGGCGCGCTCGTGCCGATGCGCTACGTCGCCGTGTGCCGCAAGGGCAGCCACATCCAGGACATCCCCTGGTTCAAGTGGGCGCACCGCGGCTCCGACGGCGGCGTCACCGAGGTCGTACGACACTGCCGCGCGTACACGGAGCTGAAGTTCGCCCGCTCGATGCGGCACGGTGAAGGCCTGGCCGCGCTCCGCGTCCACTGCACCGCGTGCAAGCGTTCCCGCCCGCTCTCCGATCTGACCGGCGAGGACTCCATGCACCGCGACTACATCCGTTGCGACGGCACCCAGCCGTGGGAGGAGCCGAAGCCCGGGGACGCCTGCGACCACCGGCTCGTCGCCGTCCAGCGCGGCGCCACCGGCAACTACATCGCCGAACGCCTCTCGGCCCTGGACATCCCCGAGGAACGTCCGCAGTCCGCCCAGGTCGCGGAACGCATCCGAGGCCACCTCTACTTCGACAAGGTCGTCGCCGACAACGGCGGTCCGCAGGCGGAGATGGTGGCCGGATGGATCGCGGACGAGGTCGGGGCGACGGCGGAGGAGGTCCTACGCCTCGCGGCCGGGGACGACGACTCCGCGGACACCCCCCTCCTCGACCTGAAGGACGGCGAGTGGGCCGCGTTCCTCGGGAAACTCGAAGCCGGAAGGGACGACGGCGCGGGCGACTTCGTCGTCGACGGCTGGAAGGTACCCGCCGACCCGAAGTGGCCCTCCTCGCTGACGAGCCGGCTCGTCGGCGTCGGTCAGGTCCGACGCGTCCGCGAGGTACGGGCCCTCAGGGGCTTCCGACGCCATGACGCCGAGGCCGACCTCATCCCCGCCGACCTCGGCCCCGACCGGCGCCGCATGCCGGTCTACCCGGCCGTCGAGGTCTTCGGCGAAGGGATCTTCCTCCGTTTCGACGAGGAGCGGCTCTCGCGATGGGAGGACCTGCCGAAGGTTCGCGACCGGGCCGAGATCCTGGTGGACCGACGCGCGTCGAGTCAGTGGGCCCATCGGCTCGACACCCCCGAGCCCCGCTTCATCGCCCTGCACACGATCGCCCACCTGCTCATCCGCCGGCTCGCGTTCGCCAGCGGCTACGCGTCGGCGGCACTCCAGGAAAGGGTCTACGCCAATTCCGACCGTCCGGACCACACCGCCGGGATACTGATCTACACCGCCGCCGGCGACGCCCAGGGAACGCTCGGCGGACTCGTCCGCCTCGGCGCGCCCGACAAGCTCCTCCCGTTGCTGCTGGCCGCCCTCAACGACGCGGACGTCTGCTCGAACGACCCTGTGTGCATCGAGAGCGACCACCAGGGCTCCTCCTCCTTGAACCTGTCGGCGTGCCACGGCTGCGCGCTCGTCAGCGAGACCTCGTGCGAGACGGGCAACCGCCTGCTGGACCGCCAACTCGTTCTCGGCGGCCGGGACGTGCCCGGCCTCCTCGAAACCGTCCTCGACGAGGCTCGACGCGGGGCGACCGTGTAGCGCGACGGTCTCGAACGAGTGCCCCCGCGTACATCAGATCTTCCCGGGCACCGGGGCACTCGGCGGCAGCCTCTGCAAGCGCGCGGTTGCGCAGGTGTCCTTGCCCGGTCTCCCTGGCAAGGGCACCTGCGCAACCGACTGCCGCCTCTATGCTCCTGCTCTGCGACGCTCGGGTGCTGGCGAATGGAGTTCAAGCATCCCAAAGCAGGCAACAGACAGAGCAGTACGGCGTCCGTGGAGTGGTGTAGCAGGGATCTTGGTGCAACCCCTGGTCATGAAGCTGTCGGCAATTCTCCGAGTTGGTGCTCGTTGAAAGGAGAGGTGCGAGATGGCCTTTCCCTAGTCTGCCCTACTCCGTCTCATGGAGTCACTGCGTACAGCGGACGGAATCGAGTTGATCAGGACTATCGCCCAGCGGATCCTGCAGGAACACATCGAGGCCGAGGTCACCGCCCGGATCGGCGCGGAGCGGGGCGAACACACCGAGGCCCGCATCACCGCCTGGCGCAACCGTCGCTGGGACAAGCCCCTGACCACGCAGGCCGGCCACCCGGAACTGGCCATCCCCAAGATACGCACTGGCTCCTTCTTCCCGAGTCCGCTGGAGCACCAGCGCCGTATCGACCAGCCCAGCTGCCCCGCCATTCGGTGACACCGTGAAGGCGATCCTGCGGCGGTAGGCGTTCGGTGGCCACGCAGGGCTGCATTCCCCCGCGACCTCCGTCACGAGATTCCCGGCCCGAAGTCCGTCGCCCACCCGGTCCGCGCGAGCACCACGTCAGCTGGAGAGGGGGCCAACGAGCCCGAGCGGCAGCTGCCCCTGACCCCGACGTGCCCAGATGCGTCGCCTCTCGCGGCTACGCCCACGAGATTGGCAGAGCGCGCACCAAGCGCCGCTGGGTCAAACCTGGCTCCGAGTCGGATTGGGGTGAGCACCGTGTCGTGCGCTGTGGGTGTACTTCGGGCCCCTTTGCTCGGTGCGACTTCGTGGCTGCTTGGCGGGCATGCATGTGGTGGAAGTTGTTTGCGTGAAGGGAGAGTTCAATGGTGAGCACTGCGGCTGAGTTCGAGCGTGGGCGGGTCTATCGGCGCTGTGGCTGCCGAGGCGCGGATCGACGTCCGATCGGGGCGCGCTGCCCGCGGCTGGCAGCGGATGAACTGCACGGGAGTTGGGCGTACGCGGTGGACATGCCGACGAACGGGGAGGGGCGCAGTACTCGGCGGCGCAGCGGTTACGGGTCACGGGAGGATGCCGTGTACGCACTGCAGGGCGTACTGAACGCGGAGGCGACGGGTGTGTTCGAGGACCGCAAGCTGACGGTCGGTGTGTTCCTGCTGGAGTGGGTGGCGTTGAAGAAGCGGACGCTCAAGCCGTCCACCGCGGCCGCCTACGACAAGTGCGTCCGCCAGGAGCTTCTCCCGGTGTTCGGCCGGATGCGGTTGAAGGACCTGAATCCCCGGCATGTCGCCGCCTGGCAGGCCGACCTGCGTCTGCAGGGCCGCGGCACGCCGACGGTCTACCGGCTGGGGGCGACGCTGCGCAGCGCCCTGAGCCATGCCGTCCACAAGGAGCGTCTGATCGGCTACAACGCGGCCGAGGGTGCCATCGGCGCGCGGCCGGCGGCGGCCGAGCGCCTGTGCTGGACCGCGGTGCAGGCGGCGGCGCTCCTGCGTCACAACGAGCTATACTACCGCGACCAGGTCGCCGACGTGTTCGAGGTGATGCTGGGAACCGGGATGCGACGCGGGGAGGTGCTGGGGCTGCACTGGGAGGACGTCCACTTCATGGAGCGGAAGATCTTCGTCCGCTGGACCTTGGCCACCATCGACAACAACGAACTACACCTGTGCGCGCCGAAGACCAAGGCGAGCAAGGACTGAGTCAGCGTCAACCCACGGGTCCTGGCCGCGCTGCAGCGCCAAGCCGACCACCAGCAGTCTCTGCTGCCTCCGGGAGCGCCGTTGCGTGGACTCGTCTTCGCGGACGTCGACGGAGCCCCTCTGCGCCCCCAGTACCTCCTGGACCAGCTGCGCCGCCGCTAGACCGAGGCCAGGCTGCCGCTGATCGCGATTCACGACCTGCGGCACACGGTAGCGACCATCATGATCACCTCCGGGGTGTCCATCGCCATCGCGTCGAAGGCGCTGCGTCATTCGACGATCGCGACGACCATCAACATCTACGGGCACCTGCTCAAGCACGCCGCGGACGACGCGGTCAACGCACTCGCCCATGCCTACGAACTGGCCGCCACGGACCTTGATGACTGGCCCGGTTTCCAGCCCCGCCACGCTGCTTGACCGGCCCGGGTGTCAGCTGCCCAGGAGTAGATCGGCCACCGTCTGGGGGACGGTGAGCGAGACCTGGCCAGCCAGCCAGTCGACACCGGTCTGGTGGGCCGCTATCACCTCGGCCTGCCAAAAGGTGAGCGGATCGTGCTCCCGACCTGTGAACGGCTCCGTCTCAAGTAGCGGGAGCGCCATCTCAACCAGGTGTACACGCCCGGCGCACTCCTCTTCAGCGAGCCGCCATGCCTGGTCGATTGAGGCCGTGATGAGGCGCTGGACGCTGTCCAGCGCCTCATCACGTGCCTTGCGCCGTCTGCCGAACGCTTCGTAGACCGCTGCGGACGCCGCCCATACGCTGTCCGCCACCCGTGCCTCGCCTTCGGCGCAAGCGCTCTGCCAGCGCATCCACGCCTCCAGCAGCAGCCACTCCCCGTCGACCCCCCAACTCCCCGCACATGCCGGCAGCCCTTCCCGCAGCCCGACCGGCACGGGCAGGGCCGCCACGCAGGCAGCCGTCAGCAGTTCGCGAGGGTCAACGCGGCGGGCAACCGCTCCGCGAGCCTGCTCGACCGCGCCGGTCAGCGCGGACAGCCTGGGCCCTGCCCAGAGCTCCAGCCAGGGGAAAGCAGCAGCGGCCGCAAAGCCCTCAAGCGCGCGCGTCTGCGCGCGCCGCCACACCCGCACCGCCTGGGCGGGCTCAGCGCCCGCAGGCCCTGGTGTCGGCACCGGGCCGCCAGCGCGCCGTCGCCCGCCACCACGGCGGGAGTTCTCAGCCCTGCCACCGCGACCGCGAACTCGCCCACGGGATGGTCTGCCGGCAACATCCACGCGCAGGACCCGCACAACGGCCCGGCCGCGAGCTCGACACGGCCCAGCCACGCACCGGGCCCCAACTGGCGGCATTCCCGGTCACCGTGAAGCACAGCCCGACCCCCGGGAACGCTGTAGCAGTCCAGGAGGAGGGAACCCAGCGAACCCAGGGGCACGTCATCGCCGAAGATCTGCCCCAGCCGCACCCGGCGCGCCCCACCCCTCAGCACACCGTCTCCGAAGCCCGCGGCCTGCCGGGCCCCTTTGCGCCCCAGCAAGGAGGACCGCCTGGCCAGGGCGATTCCCGCCTGCGTGGTGGTCGCATGGTGGTCGCAGACCCTCGCCTTGCGGGACCGCCCCCGCGCCGACATCCGACCCAGAAAATGCGGACAGAGCGAAAGAAAGCTCACAAATTGAACGATGCTCACGCCCGGCCTCGTCAACCCCGCGACGCGAGGTCACCCGCCACAGGACGTCGTGAGTGGTTAACGATCCGGCCACCGATCGGGCCACGTGCACCAACTCCAGCCATACAGCAGCGAGTTGACCAGGTCAGCCCGCGCCCGGCTGCGATCCGCGACCGGACGAGGTGCGACCACCCCGCGACCATCACCCCGCGACACGCACAAAAAGGCCGTCCCCATCCTCAGATGAAAACGGCCTCCGACCTGCGGATTCGCAAGTCGGGACGACAGGATTTGAACCTGCGACCCCTTGACCCCCAGTCAAGTGCGCTACCAAGCTGCGCCACGTCCCGTGGTCTCGGCGCCCGGAGCAAGGGCCTGGGGGGCTCTGCTGTGGGCTTCTCGACCTTGTCTCCGGTTGTCCCGGCGACGTGGAAAACAATACAGCACGTCGGGGGGTGCTCGCTGCCAGGTTCGGGGGCCGGTGGGTCAGGGGGTCGGGTGGCGGGCGTCGTAGGTGAGGAAGGCGGGGCGGCGGGCGGCGAGGAGGAGGACGGCGGCGACGCAGGCGAGGCCGCCGGTGATCACGGAGGTGGCGGGGTTGGTGAGGGCGGCGACGGTGCCGGACTCGAAGTCGCCGAGGCGGGGGCCGCCGGCCACGACCACGATGAAGATGCCCTGGAGGCGGCCGCGCATCTCGTCGGGGGCCGCGACCTGCATCATCGTGTTGCGGAAGATCATGCTGACGGTGTCGGCGCAGCCCGCGACCGCGAGCAGCAGGAGGCCGAGCCAGAGGTTGTGGAGGGCGCCGAAGGCCGCGATGGCCAGGCCCCAGGCGGCGACCGAGGCGAGGATGGCGATGCCCTGGCGGTGTACCCGGCCGACCCAGCCGGAGAAGAGCGCGCCGACCAGGGCTCCGACGGCCGGGGCGGAGACCAGCAGGCCGACGGTGCCGGCGTCGCCTTCGTAGAAGGTGACCGCGATGGCGGGGAAGAGGGCGCGCGGCATGCCGAAGACCATCGCGGCCAGGTCGGCGAGGAAGCTGGTGCGCAGGTTGGGCTGCTCGCGCAGGAAGCGGAGGCCGTCGAGGACGGAGGCGCGGCCCTTGCGCTCGCCGAGCGGCCGCATGGCGGGCAGGCGCCACATCGCGTAGAGGGTCGCGGTGAAGGCGACGGTGTCGACCAGGTAGGCGGCCTGGGCGCCGTACGCGCCGATGAGGACGCCGCCGAGCATCGGGCCGACGGTGAGGCCGAGGTTCATGCTGACGGTGTTCAGGGCGTTCGCCGCCGGGAGCTGGTGGCTGGGCACCAGGCGGGGGATCATCGCGGAGCGGGCCGGCGAGCTGAGGGCGAAGAAGCCCGCCTGGACGGCCACGGCGGCGTACAGGACGGCGACCAGACCGAGGCCGGCCAGTGCCTGCGCGGCGAGGACGACGGAGACGGCCGCCAGGCCGCCCGAGCCGATCAGGCCCAGCCGCCGCCGGTCGACGGTGTCGGCGATCGCACCGCCGTAGAGGCCGAAGGCGACCAGTGGGACCAGGGAGAAGATGCCGACCAGACCGGTCGCGAAGGCGGAGCCGGTCAGGTCGTAGACCTGGACGGAGACGGCGACGGCCGTCATCTGCTGGCCTATGGAGGAGACGGCCTGTCCGGCCCAGACCCGGCGGTAGTCGGGGCTGTCGCGCAGCGGGCTGAGGTCGGCGAACGCCCGCCGGTACCAGGGTGAGGCGGCGGCCGGCGTCGGCCCCGGCCCGGAGCCAGGTTCAGGATCGGGGTCGGGTCCGGGTCCAGGGTCGGATTCGGGCTCGACGGAGGAGGGCGAAGGCGACGGAGTGGAATGTTGATTGTCCGACATAGTCCCCCATGCTCCGCCCCTCCCCCGGCCACCCCGGCACCGGGGCCCGCCCGAGCGCGGCCCCGGAACGGTCCCGGCACGGCCCGGACACGCCCCGGGCGCCCCTCCGGCGCATCCTGGGCGACTCCAGCGGGCCCCGGTGTCGGAGAGGCCCACGGCCGCTACCGGCTCAGCACCTGCCTCTCCCCCGCCTCCACCGCGAAGTCCAGCCGGTTGCCCGGCGGCGGGAACGGGCAGATGAAGTGGTCCGAGAAGGCGCACGGCGGCAGATAGGCCCGGTTGAGGTCGAGGACGGTACGGCCCTCGGCGTCCGGCGCCGGCAGGGTGATGAAGCGGAAGCGGTAGGTGTCGACGCCACTGGTCGCGTCCGCGATCACACCGCTGAGCCGCTTGCCCGACCGGCTGACGGTCAGCGTGCGGTGCTCGCCCGCCACGGTGAAGGCGATCTGCCCGGTGATGGCCAGCGGACGTTCCTTGCCGTCGGCGTTCGGGACCACGACCGACCGCACGTCACCGTCCGCGAACGGGGTGAAGACGGCGGGCACGGCCCACTCGGGCGCGTACGGGTAGGCCGAGATGCCCGCGAAGGCGGTCCTGCGCGGCGCGGCCGGGTCGAGGACCCGCAGGGCCAGTTCGCCCTCGCGCTCGATCGGGACGAGCAGCGCGTCGCCCAGCGTGGCGGTGCCAGCGGCCGGGTCGGTGTCCGGACGGAGCAGCACCTCGCCGTCCACCGGTGCGGCCGCGCCGTCGACCGTGATGCCGTCGGCCGCCGCCGCCCGGAGCCGGACGCCCTCCGCGTCGGCCCACCAGAGCCCGGGCAGTCCGGGGATCCCGGCGGGCTCCGGCTCCAGCCAGTGCGTGCCGGTGAGTGACAGCGGGCCGTGCGGCGCGCTCACCGACGCCGCCCGGCCGTCGCTCCAGTGCTTCCAGTCCTCCGCGGCCGTCGCCGTCATCGGTCCACCCTCCCGGTCGGTCCGCGGACGGCCCGCGGTTCGGGCCGCCCGTCTCGGTCATTCACAACGCCGTCCACGCGGACGGATCATTCCCGTCGGCCCGAGACCGCCGAAACCGCAACACGGCGGCAACGCGCCGACACGCGGCACAACACGGGGCAAGGCACCGAACACAACACGGCGCGCGCGGCACCGGGCGCGGGGCGCGACAGGGCGCCGGGCGCGGCACCCGGCACGGCACGGGCCACATCGATCACCTACCCGTCACGGCGCTTCAGCGGCCGGAACAGCCCCTCCTGCACCACGGACACCACCAGCTGCCCGTGCCGGTCGAAGATCTGCCCGCGCGCCAGGCCGCGCGCGCCGTGCGCGATCGGGGACTCCTGCTGGTACAGCAGCCAGTCGTCCGTCCGGAACGGCTGGTGGAACCACATCGCGTGGTCGAGCGAGGCCATGTCGAAGTTCCGCTCGCCCCACAACGGCTCGACCGGGGCCCGGACGGCGTCCAGCAGCGTCATGTCACTGGCGTAGGTGAGGGCGCAGACGTGGATCAGCGGGTCGTCCGGCAGCGGGCCGTTGGTGCGGAGCCAGACGCCGCTGCGCGCCTCGACGCCCTCCAGTTCCTCCTCCGTCCAGCGCAGCCGGTCCACGTAGCGGATGTCGAAGGGCTGGCGGCGGCTGATGAACGGGGGCAGCTCGCCGAGCCGGGAGCCGACCTCGTCCAGGGCGCTGGGCAGTTCCTCGGGGCCGGCCACCGGCGGCATCGGGTACTGGTGCTCGATGCCGCCCTCCTCCGGTCTGTGGAAGTCGGCGGTGAGCGCGAAGATCGACCGGCCGCCCTGGATGCCGAGCACCCGGCGGGTGGTGAAGGACCGGCCGTCGCGGATCCGGTCGACCTGGTAGACGATCGGCACGCCGGGCACCCCGGGGCGCAGGAAGTAGGCGTGCAACGAGTGAACCGGGCGCGCGTCGTCCACGGTGCGCCCCGCGGCGACCAGCGCCTGCCCGGCGACCTGGCCGCCGAACGTCCGCTGCAGCGCCTCCTCGGGGCTGCGCCCCCGAAAGATGTTGAGTTCGATCTGCTCAAGGTCGAGCAGATCGACGAGGTCGTCGACGGGGGTACCCATGCTCACCCTTCCTCTCCGGACTCCGAACGAATTCTCCAGCTCACTCGAATACTCTGGCGACCCGGGTCATTCCCGCGCAGCGGGTCGGAGCCCCCAGTTCACTCGAACGAGTAGCCGAAACCGTCGGCGGGGACCCACCGCTACACCGCCGGCCCCGACTGCCGGACCGTGATGTTGAGCCGCCCGACCAGCCCCAGCGCCGGATCGGCCGTCCCCGGCAGGGTCCGCACCACCCCGTGGTACGCGAACCGGGCCGGACCTCCGAAGACCAACAGGTCGCCGCCGCGCAGTTCCAGGTCGGTCCACGGCCGGGTCCTGGTCTCGGTGTTCCCGAGCCTGAACACGCAGCCGTCGCCGAGCGAGAGCGAGACCACCGGCGCGTCCACGCGCTCGTCGCGGTCCTGGTGGAGGCCCATCTTCGCGCCGTGCGCGTAGTGGTTGACGATCGCGATGTCCGGTTCGTACGACGCGGCGCCCGCGATCTCCCCCAGCGCGGGCCCGTAGGCCTCGGCGACGGCCCTGCGCGCCAGCTCCCCGAGCACCGGCGGGAACGGCTTGACCGGCGCGCCGTCCTCGGCGACCGTCCGGTAGCCGTACGGGTACCAGTGCCGGCCGAGGCTCACCATGCGTACGGACATCATCCCGCCGGTGGGCATCCGCACGGTGTGCAGGCCGGCCGGCGGGCGGGCCCAGTCCCGGCAGGCGGAGACCAGGCGGCGCTGGGCGTCGAGGTCCAGCCAGCCGGGGAGCAGGACGGCTCCGGGGGCCGGCTCGGAACGCCGGCGCGCGCCCGAGGCCCCGCCCGGGTCACCGAACAGCTCGCCCTGGATCACCCCGCCATCCTCCCGCACCGGGACCCCGCGGGCCCGCCCGCGTCCGGAACCGCCCGTACCGACGCCGACGGCCGCCCTCCCGTCCGGCGGAGGGATCCGCGCGGCGGGAGAGCGGCCGTGGACGAAGCCGGGCGCGTCGCCGCCCGATCGGGCGGGCGGCAGCGGTGCGGTGGAGCCCCGGGCAGCGGCTGTCAGCCGCGCACGGAGCTCCGGGGCGCAGGCCGCTCAGGGCACTCGGGGCGCTCAGGGCACTCGAATCGCCCGAACACCCGGGGGGAACCTCAGATGCTGAGGGTCTGGCCCGGGAAGATCAGGTCCGGGTTGCCGCCGATGACCTTGGCGTTGTTCTTGTACAGGTCGTGCCAGTCCAGGCCCTGCGCGGCGGCGATGGAGCTCAGGGTGTCACCGGCCTTGACCGTGTAGTCGCCCTTGGCGGCCGGCTTGGCGTCGTTCGAGCCCTTCCAGGACGTGGCGCCCTGGTCGGCCTTCGGCGCGGCCTTGCGGATGTCGGCCTTCGGGGCGGCGGCCTTCGGCGCAGCGGCCTTCGGGGCGGCGTCGTTCTTCGGCGCGGCCTGGGCCTTGGGGGCGGCCTTCGGGGCCTCGGCCGGCTTGGCGGCGGCCTTCGGGGTCTGCGCCGGCTTGGTGGCGGTCGAGCCCGCCGAGGTGTCGACGGCGGCCGGGGCGCCGCCCTTGGTCAGACCCGCCTTGACGGAGCAGACCGGCCAGGCGCCGGGGCCCTGCGAGGCGAGGACCTTCTCGGCGACGGCGATCTGCTGCGCCTTGGTGGCCAGGTTGGCCTGCGAGGCGTAGGCGGTGCCACCGAACGCGGCCCAGGTGCTGGAGGTGAACTGCAGACCGCCGTAGAAACCGTTGCCGGTGTTGATGGCCCAGTTGCCGCCGCTCTCGCACTGGGCGACGGCGTCCCAGGTGGAGACGGAGGCGGCGGAAGCCGAGGTGGCCGTGACGAGGCCGGCCACCGGCAGGGCCGCGACAGCGGCGCCCGCCACGACGGCCATCCGAACGCGGTTGCGCTTGGTGGCGGCGGAGGTGGTGGCAGCGGCGGTCTCGTGACGGAAGGTCATGGGGTTCCTCTCGACAGCCCCGGGCGGGCATGCGGAACCGGACCCTGGAGAGGGCCGTGTCCCGCTTGCCACGTCCGTCGGACGGCCGTGCACGTGTCGGACGTGCCGCTGCCGCCCTGGCCACCCAGCCGCTCGCCGACGACCTGTTCGAGCGGTCGCGTCGGCGGGCACCTGCCGCGCCCGGCGAACCGGGGGGCTGTGCGTCGGGGGTGAACCCGGGTGGCGCTCGTTGCGCCGCCCAAGAAGCTACGAGCCGGTCGGCGGGTAGATCAAAACTCCGGCGGTCTGCCCAGCTCAGCCAAGGGTTACCGCCGGTAAGACCCAAAGAATCATGACCGTAATGTCCGATTTAGCCATCGATTCCTAGATCAAACATCCAGGCGGCGTGACTCACCTCACCAAGCCGTTCCGGCAGTCCCGGTACCGACATCGACAGATTGCGACCACGGGAGCACTCCTCGCGGTCGGATGCCGAGCAATTCCCGTCAGCCTCGACCGGCACCCGTGACGCCTGACACAAGGGCCCGTTGGGCATGTCGACCTCCCCGTGTCCGCCCCCGAACCCCATCCACACCCATCCGAGGAGACCCTGTGCCGCGCATGCTCGACGTCAGCGACGAGGTCCGGTCCGAGATCGGCGACGACGAGGCCGACCGCCTGCTGGGCGGCGACCGCGCCCCCGACAGTTACGAATGCACCTCCTGCCGGACCCCTGGCGACACGCACCTGGATGCCACCAGCACCGTGCTGTTCGTCGGCGAGGAGACCGCCGTCCTCGCCTTCGCGCACGCCCGCTGCATCCCCTCCCAGGTCGTCCCGGTCTCCGAGGAGCAGCTGGCCGGCGCCGTCCGCAGCATCAGCCAGTCGCACACCGGCGCCCCGGACCTCGCAGTCCCCGCCGTCGCGCGGCCCGCCCCGGCGCCGTCCCCGGCCGCCCCCGCCGGGCCCGACCCGGCCCGGCAGAGCGCGCCCGGCCAGGCCGCCATCCTCGGCATCACCTGCGGACTGGTGCTGCACGGCAAGGTCGGGCACGCCTCACTGGTGGTCGAGCCGACCGGTCCGGTCGGCCGTCCCGGCAGCACCTCGGGCGAGGACGAGTTCCTCGACCTGCTCCAGGACGCCGGCTTCCAGCCCGTCACCGACCTGGACGAGACTCCGGAACAGCTGCCCGGCTGGTCGGTCCTGGTCGCGATGGGCAAGCTGCACGCGGTCCTCCAACCCGCCGCGGCCGGCGGCAGCACCGGCTGGTGGCAGGCGCACCAGCCGCTCCAGGTCACCGACGCCTGGCGGATGGCCGCGAGCCAGCTCTCCGAGGTGACCATGTACGCCGTCCCGGCCGGCATGGTCGGACGTCAGCCCCGCGAGGACCTGCTGCGCCAGGCGCTGGAGCGGGCGGTGGCGCTGGGCCAGGTGGTCGCCGCCTCCCTCCCGCTCGCCGGGACCTGATCCGCCCCGGTGCCCCGCCCGCCGGAGGGCGGCCTCCTGCCCGGGGCCGCCC
>NZ_JBHUAF010000039.1:0-35371 GCF_042789895.1 Kitasatospora sp. NPDC056783 | reverse complement strand
GGTCCGGGGTTCCGTGCGTCCGGTCCGCTTTGTTCCAGAGCTGGGACAACTTGGGGGCGTTTGGATCATGTTGTCCGATTTACTCTGGACCGTATGGCCGAGCACAAGAGGGTCCTGAGCCGCCGCCGCGTCACGCTGCGGAGGGCCGCCCGCGCGTTCGCCGCGCTCGTCGTCCTCGGCGCCGGCGCGGGCGTCTTCGCGTACATCAAGCTCGACGGGAACATCACGAGCGTCGACATCGACTCCCGGCTCGGCGGCGCCCGGCCGCCGGCCGCCACCGACGGCTCGTTCAACATCCTGGTGCTGGGCTCGGACTCGCGGGCCGGCGACAACTCCTCGATGGCCGGCGGGAACACCGGTGACACCGCCCGCTCGGACACCGCGATGGTGGTGCACATCAGCCAGGACCACTCCCACGCCCAGGTCGTCTCGATCCCGCGCGACACCCTGGTCGTCCGCCCGGACTGCGTCGACGCCGGCGGCAAGACCGCCCCCGGCGCCAAGCGCGCGATGTACAACAGCGCCTTCGAGACCGGCGGCGCGGCCTGCGCCGTCAAGACCACCGAGCAGCTCACCGGGCTGCGGATGGACCACTACCTCCAGGTCGACTTCGCCGGCTTCGCCCGGGTCGTGGACGCGATGGGCGGGGCCACCGTGACCACCACGGTGGCCATCCACGACAAGGACAGCGGGCTCGACCTGCCGGCCGGGGAGCACCACCTGGACGGGCAGCAGGCCCTGGCCTTCGTGCGCACCCGGCACGGCGTCGGCGACGGCAGCGACCTCGGCCGGATAGAGCTCCAGAAGCAGATGGTGCGGTCGCTGCTGAAGCAGGCCGGGGGCGCCGGGCTGTTCACCAACCCGGTCAAGCTGTGGTCGATCGGCGACACCGTGACCAAGAGCATCACCACCGACTCCGCGCTCGGCTCGGTGAACTCGCTGGTGGGCCTCGGCCAGGAGCTCAAGGGGATAGGCCCGGACCAGCTCGGCATGGTCACCCTGCCGGTGGAGACCGCCCCCAGCGACCCGAACCGGGTGGTCCCGCAGCAGCCGCTGGCCGACCAGGTCTGGACGGCGCTCAGGACCGACCAGCCGTTCCCGTCCGCGGTCGTCTCCGCGCAGCCGGAGAACCCCGCCCAGGCGGCGCCCACGGCCCCCGCCGCCGCCCGGCCGCCGGCCGCGCGGGACACCGGCGGGGCCGCCCCGAAGCCCGCCCCGAAGGCCGGCGCGGCGCGCTGAGCGGCGCCCGGAATATCCCGGAAGGGACCCCGGTTTGGGAAGATGCGGCCGGTCCTGGCAGACTGGTCCGTCGGTCCCGGTTCACGTGCGGCACTCCAGTCGCCGACCCGGTGCCCTCCCGAAACCTAGGAGATCCCCTTGAAGCCCAACGTTCACCCCGAGTACGTGGTCACCCACGTGACCTGCACCTGCGGTGCCGAGTTCACCACCCGCTCGACCGAGACCAGTGGCGTGATCCGCGCCGAGGTCTGCTCGCAGTGCCACCCGTTCTACACCGGCAAGCAGAAGATCCTCGACACCGGTGGCCGCGTGGCCCGCTTCGAGGCCCGCTTCGGCAAGCAGCACAGCGCGAAGGCCTAGCGCTCCCTCGGCGCCGGTTCCCGGCGCCCCCGTACTCGTTGTCGGGGGCGCTCGGGGGCCGGCGCCGTTCGCGTCCCCCGCGCGTTCCCCACCCCCACCCACGTACTGAGCCCCCGGGAAGAAGGCCACCCCATGTTCGAGGCAGTCGAAGAGCTCCTCGTCGAGCACGCCGACCTCGAGAAGAGGCTGGCCGATCCGTCCGTCCACGCCGACCAGGCGAACGCCCGCAAGCTGGCCAAGCGGTACGCCGAGCTGACCCCGATCACCCGGGTCTACCGGCAGTGGCGGCAGGCCGGCGAGGACATCGAGGCCGCGCGCGAACTCGCCGCCGAGGACCCGGAGTTCATCGCCGAGGTGAAGGACTCCGAGGCGCGCCAGGCGGAGCTCACCGAGGAACTGCGGCTGCTGCTCGTCCCGCGCGACCCGAGCGACGACAAGGACGTCATCCTGGAGATCAAGGCGGGTGAGGGCGGCGAGGAGTCCGCGCTGTTCGCCGGCGACCTGCTCCGGATGTACCTGCGCTACGCGGAGCGGGTCGGCTGGAAGACCGAGATCATCGACTCCAACGAGTCCGACCTCGGCGGCTACAAGGACGTCTCGGTGGCCGTGAAGACCAAGGGCAACGCCGAGCCCGGCCAGGGCGTCTGGGCCCGGCTGAAGTACGAGGGCGGCGTGCACCGCGTGCAGCGCGTCCCCGCCACCGAGTCGCAGGGCCGCATCCACACCTCCGCGGCGGGCGTGCTGGTCACTCCCGAGGCGGAGGAGGTCGAGGTCGAGATCGTCGCCAACGACCTGCGGATCGACGTCTACCGCTCCTCCGGCCCCGGCGGCCAGTCGGTCAACACCACCGACTCCGCGGTCCGGATCACCCACCTGCCGACCGGTATCGTGGCGTCCTGCCAGAACGAGAAGAGCCAGCTCCAGAACAAGGAGCAGGCGATGCGCATCCTGCGTTCGCGACTGCTGGCCGCCGCGCAGGAGGAGGCCGAGCGGGAGGCCTCGGACGCGCGCCGCAGCCAGGTCCGCACGGTGGACCGCTCCGAGCGGATCCGGACGTACAACTACCCCGAGAACCGCATCTCGGACCACCGCACCGGATTCAAGGCGTACAACCTGGACCAGGTCCTGGACGGCGAACTGAGCCCGGTGATCCAGTCCTGCGTCGACAAGGACGCGGCGGCCAAGCTCGCCGCGGCCGCCCAAGAGAACTGAGACCGGCGCACCCCGCCCGCGTTTCGCCCGGAGCCGGAGAGACGAGAGGTCGTACGGATGAACCTGCTGCTCGCCGAGGTGGCCCAGGCCACCCAGCGGTTGGCCGCGGCCGGCGTACCGTCGCCGCGCTTCGACGCGGAGGAACTCGCCGCCTACGTCCACAACGTCAAGCGCAGCCAGCTGCACACGGTGAAGGACGCCGACTTCGACGCCCGGTACTGGGAGACGGTGTCCCGCCGGGAAGCGCGCGAGCCGCTCCAGCACATCACCGGGCGGGCGTTCTTCCGCTACCTCGAACTGGCGGTCGGCCCCGGGGTGTTCGTCCCCCGGCCGGAGACCGAGACGGTCGTCGAGTGGGCGATAGACGCGGTGCGCGACATGGACGTGGCCGAGCCGCTGGTGGTGGACCTGTGCTCCGGCTCCGGCGCGATCGCCCTCGCCCTGGCCCAGGAGCTGCCGCGCTCGACCGTGCACGCCTTCGAACTGGACGAGGGCGCGCTGGAGTACACCCGGCGCAACATCGAGGCCAGCCCCGACCGTGCCCGGATCACCCTGCACGCCGGTGACGCCACCAAGGCCTTCGAGGACGACCGCTCCTGGGACGGCCGCTTCGACCTGGTCATCTCCAACCCGCCGTACATCCCGCTCACCGAGTGGGAGTACGTCGCACCGGAGGCCCGCGACCACGACCCGCAGATGTCCCTGTTCTCCGGCGAGGACGGGCTGGACACCATCCGCGGCATCGAGCGGGTCGCCGCCCGCCTGCTGCGCCCGGGCGGCGCGGTGGTGATCGAGCACGCGGACCAGCAGGGCGGCCAGGTGCCGTGGATCTTCAACGAGGAACACGGCTGGACGGACACCGCCGACCACCGTGACCTGAACAACCGGCCGCGCTTCACGACCGCCCGGAGGGTCGGGTCGTGAAGGATCGAGCACCGCACGACCGCCCGGAGGGTCGGGTCGTGAAGGATCGAGCACCGCACGACCGCCCGACAGGTGGGGTCGTGACCGCCGCGACGGCCGAAGTGACTGCCGTGAGCCACTCCGGAAGGGGACCGCACCGATGAGCCGCCGCTACGACTGTGCCGATGCCGGGGACCGTGCCACCGGTCTGCGCGAGGCCGCCTCTGCCATCCGCCGCGGCGAACTCGTCGTGCTGCCCACCGACACCCTGTACGGGGTCGGTGCGGACGCCTTCTCCCCGGAGGCCGTCGCCGAGCTGATGGCGGCCCGCGGCCGCGGCCGGAACACGCCCTCACCGGTGCTGGTCGGCTCGCCGACCACCCTGCACGGACTGGTCACCGACTTCTCCGAGCAGGCCTGGGAGCTGGTCGACGCCTTCTGGCCCGGCGGGCTCACCCTGGTCGCCCGGCACCAGCCCTCGCTGCGCTGGGACCTCGGCGACACCCGCGGCACCGTCGCGGTCCGGATGCCGCTGCACCCGGTGGCCATCGAACTGCTGAACGCCACCGGCCCGCTGGCCGTCTCCAGCGCCAACCGGATCGGCGGGGCGTCCCCGCTGACCTGCGACGAGGCGCAGGCCCAGCTGGGCGACGCGGTCTCGGTCTACCTGGACGGCGGGGCGGCCGTGGAGGCCGCCACCTCGTCCATCGTCGACGTCACCGGCAAGGTCCCGGTGCTGCTGCGCGCCGGTGCGATCAGCGTCGAGCAGCTGAGGGAGGTCGTACCCGACCTGGAGGCCGGCAGTTGACGCCGACCGCCTCGCTCCACGCCGGGCCGGGCATAGCGCCGTACCTGAGCGTGGGCCCCAGGCCGCTGGACCACTTCCGCATCCTGTTCGTCTGCACCGGGAACATCTGCCGCTCGCCGATCGCCGAGCGGCTGACCAGGCGTGAGCTGGACACCCGGCTGAGCCCCCGGGTGGCCGGGCGGATCCTGGTCGAGAGCGCAGGCACCTGGGGCCACGAGGGCGCGCCGATGGAGGACCACGCCGCGACCGTGCTCGACGAGTACGGCGCCGACAGCGGCGGCTTCACCGGGCGCGAGCTGCTGGACGAGCACGTGGTCGAGGCCGACCTGGTGCTCACCGCGACCCTGGACCACCGCGCCCAGGTGATCTCGATGGGCCACGAGGCGGGGCTGCGCACCTTCACGCTGAAGGAGTTCACCCGTCTGGTGCGGACGATCGACCCGGGCACCCTGCCGGACCCCCGGCGCGGCGCCGACGTCACCGAGCGGGCCCGCGCGCTGGTCCGGGCGGCCGCCGCGCTGCGCGGCTGGCTGCTGGCCGCCACCCCGGAGTCGGACGAGCTGGAGGACCCGTACGGGGCGCCGATCGGCATGTTCCGCAACTGCGGCGAGGAGATATTCCACGCGGTCGACCCGGTGGTCACCGCGCTCACCGGCGTCACCGCCCGCCGCTGAGGGCCGGGCCCCGTCCCTGGGCCGTACGGCCGCCGCTCGGCGGGCCCGGCGGCGGCAGCGGTCCTACGCTGGGTGACACAGTCCCCGCAGCGCCCGGGAGCCCCGTCATGACCGTCACCGATGCCGAGACCGGCCCGACCGCGACGACGGGACGCCCCTGGGCGTCCGAGGCGCTGCACCGGGCCGATCCGCAGCTGGCCGACCTGCTGGCCGCGGAGGCCGAGCGGCGCGCCGAGACGATCCAGCTGCTGGCGGGGGAGAACCTGACCAGCCCCGCCGTCCTGGCGGCGCTCACCGGCCCGCTGATCGACAAGTACGCCGAGGGCTACCCGGGCCGCCGCCACCACACCGGCTGCGCGCTGGCCGACGCCGCCGAGCTGCTGGCGATCGACCGGGCCCGCGAACTGTTCACCGCCCCGCACGCCAACGTCCAGCCCCGGTCGGTGACTTCGGCGATGCTGGCGGCGTACGCGGCGCTGCTGCGACCGGGCGACGGGGTGCTGGCGATGTCGCTGGAGCACGGCGGCCACCTCAGCTGCGGCTCGCGCGCCAACTTCTCCGGGCGCTGGTTCGAGTTCACCGGCTACGGCGTGCGCGCGGACGACGGGCTGATCGACCTCGACCAGGTCCGCGACCTGGCCCGGCGGCACCGCCCCAAGGCCATCGTGGCCGGCTCGATCTCGCACCCCAGGCACCCGGACTGGGCGGCGTTCCGGGAGATCGCCGACGAGGTGGACGCCTACCTGATCGCCGCCGCCGCGCAGACCACCGGGCTGATCGCGGCCGGGGTGGCGCCCTCCCCGGTGCCGTACGCGGACGTCACCGTGGCGGCCACCCACAAGCTGCTGCGCGGTCCGCGCGGCGGGCTGCTGCTGTGCACCGCCGAGCTGGCCGAGCGGATCGACCGGGCGGTCTTCCCGTTCAGCCAGGGCGGCGCGGCGATGAACGAGGTGGCCGGCAAGGCGGTGGCCCTCGCGGAGGCCGCCAAGCCCGAGTACCGGGCCTACGCGCGGCGGGCGGTGTCCGGGGCCCGGGCGCTCGCGGCGGGGCTCGCGGCGGCCGGAATGCGCCCCCTGACGGGCGGCACCGACACCCACGTGGTGACCGCCGACCTGAGCCCGCTCGGCGTGACCGGCGCGCAGGCCGAGCTGCGCTGCGCGGCGGCCGGCCTGCTGCTCGGCAAGTGCGCGGTGCCGTACGACCCGGCACCGCCCGCCGAGGCCTCCGGCGTCCGGCTGGGCACGGGCACGGTGACCAGTCAGGGGATGGGGGAGCCGGAGCTGACCGAGATCGCCGGCCTGATCGCGCGGGCGCTCGCCGGTGGCGCGCCGGCCCGGGTGGCGGCGCGGGTCCGGGAACTGGCGCTGGCCTTCGCCGGCCGGAGCTGACGGATTCCCTCCCGGGTATTCGGATCTCCTACCCGGGAGGGCGAACCGCGATGCACGGTCCCGGCGTCCGACTCAATAAGGTGTGTGCCGTGGCGACGCACCTCGAACCCCGGGAAGGCAGGGGAGTACCTTCGGTACCCCCCCGTTCGACAGTGATGCAGGAGGCCAGTGGTGCGTGAGTATCTGCTGGTGCTGTTCTGCACCGCCGCCGTCACCTACCTGCTGACCGGCCCGGTCCGGAAGTTCGCCATCGCGGCCGGTGCCATGCCGCCGGTGCGCGCCCGTGACGTCCACCGCGAGCCCACGCCGCGGCTCGGCGGCATCGCGATGTTCGGCGGCCTCTGCGCGGGCATCCTGGTCGCCTCGCAGCTCGACAACCTGGGCAAGGTGTTCTCACAGGGCACCGACATCCGCGCGCTGCTGTCCGGGGCGGGGATCATGTTCCTGCTCGGGGTGCTCGACGACAAGTGGGGCGTGGACGCGCTGGTGAAGCTCGGCGGCCAGATGATCGCCGCCGGCGTGATGGTCTGGCAGGGCGTCACGGTGATCACCCTCCCGGTGCCCGGCGTCGGACCGGTCGCGGTGAGCCCGACCCAGGGCATGGTCATCTCGGTCACCCTGGTGGTCGTCATGGTCAACGCGGTGAACTTCATCGACGGCCTGGACGGCCTGGCCGGCGGCATGGTCTGCATCGCCGCGATGGCCTTCTTCCTGTACAGCTACCGGCTCTGGTACGGCTACACGATCTCCGACGCGGCCCCCGCCGTGCTGTTCAGCGTGCTGCTGATCGGCATGTGCCTGGGCTTCCTGGCGCACAACATGCACCCCGCGCGGATCTTCATGGGCGACTCCGGCTCGATGATGCTCGGCCTGATGCTGGCCGTCGCCGCGATCTCCATCACCGGCCGGGTCGACCCGGACCTGATCAGCAGCGAGACGGGTTCGCAGACCGCCACCGTGCACACCCTGGTGCCGATCTACATCCCGCTGCTGCTGCCGCTGACCGTCATCGCGCTGCCGCTGGCCGACCTGCTGCTCGCCGTGGTGCGCCGAACCTGGGCCGGCCAGTCCCCGTTCGCCGCGGACAAGCGCCACCTGCACCACCGGCTGCTCCAGGTCGGTCACTCGCACAGCCGTGCCGTCCTGATCATGTACTTCTGGGCGGCGCTGATCGCCTTCGGCTCGGTGGCCTTCTCGGTGACCAACACCGGCCGCGCCGTCATCCTGACGCTCGCTGGGCTCTGCCTGGTCGGCATGGTGGTGCTGCTCACCCCGCGGTTCCGGCCGCGCGCCCCGCGGGCGGTGCAGTCCTTCGTCCCCCCGCGCTACCGCCGGCGGCAGACCGGTCCGATGGCCGAACTGTCGGCGAAGGACAAGCAACTCCTCGGTGAAGCCGGAGGGGATTCGGACACCGGCTCCGCCACCGGCTCCACCGCGGCCGGGAACCGTGGCACGGCCACCGGCCGCCGCTGACAAGCGAGTTGACGAACGCCCGGGCGAACTCACCCGAACGGCGCAGTCGTTACGCCGTTGGTGTGACAGGTGCCACACATTCATGGTAAAGCTCGCATCAAATAGTTTGTGATACCGTTCACGAGTACCGAGAACGCGCCGAAAGACCTGACAGGTGGATGACTTCCGTCCCTGTCGGTCTCCCTCACCGGGCCCGCCGCTCCAGCGGGCGGCTCGCGGCGATCCTCGGTCGGGTGTCAATCGCCACCGCTGTGCCCGTCCCCCCGCCACATCGACATGCCGCCGGAGCTGCCGACATGCCGTCCACCGACGCCCGGATCCTCCGAGGCGCCGCGATTCCCACTGCGGTCGCCGGGATCATCGCCATGGCGATCTCCTTCGCAGTCGCCGGTGGGAAGGGGCTGCTCGGCGCCCTCTTCGGCGCACTCCTGGTGATGGCCTTCTTCAGTTTCGGCCAGGTCGCGCTCGACCGGCTGACCAGGTCGAACCCGCAGATCATGATGGCCGCGGCGCTGCTGGTGTACACCACGCAGATCCTGCTGGTCGGCATCGTGCTCGCGGTCTTCAAGGACACCGAACTCTTCAACCGGCAGGCGTTCGCCTTCACCCTGCTCGGCTGCGCCCTGATCTGGACGGGCTTCCAGGTGCGCGGCGCGCTCAAGGCCAAGACCTTCTACGTCGACCCCGACGCCTCCGAAAAGAAGGGCGACAAGCCCTCCGACAAGGGGCGTCAACAGTGACGAGGCCCGACTGTCCCCCCAACGAGGGGGGCGGTGTTTATGCCGCACTGACGGGCTGCTATCGTCCGTCGCAACAACGGAGTACGGGAAGAGGCCTGGTCTGTCCGCACATCGGACGGATCGCCCCCCTGATCCGCGCAGTCTTCGATGATCCCGCTGTGGTGCAGTGCACCGGCGCGCGGGGTCGGCGAGAAACCCATCAAGTACCAGTGCCGCTCCGTGGCCGCAGGCCACGCCGACACACCGAGGTTGCCGTATCCATGCGTCATGACGAAGGAGTCCGTGGTGAGTGCTGAACTCACGCCCCTCGCCTCAGGCAGTTGCCACTTCGGGGACGCTGGCTGCGGCTTCCCGGCCCCGGGTCTGAACGAGTTCCAGTTCAAGCCGATCTTCTCGATCGGCAGCATCGAGTTCAACAAGCCGATGCTGCTGTCGATCATCGTCGCGCTCCTGGTCGTGGTGTTCTTCTGGGCCGCTTTCGCCAAGCCGCGCCTGGTCCCCGGCAAGCTCCAGCTGGTCGGCGAGATCGGGTACGACTTCGTCAAGCGCTCCATCGTGCTGGAGACGATCGGCAAGAAGGGCGAGAAGTACGTCCCGATGCTCGTCTCGATGTTCTTCTTCATCTGGTTGATGAACATCATGTCGATCATCCCGTTCGCGCAGTTCCCCGTGACCGCGGCGATCGCGTTCCCGGCCGGCCTCGCGGCCGTCGTGTGGATCACCTACATGACGCTGACCTTCAAGAAGCACGGCTTCGTCGGCGGTCTGAAGAACCTGTGCTGGCCGTCGGGCATTCCCGGCTGGGTCATGTTCATCCTGGTGCCGATCGAGTTCTTCTCGAACATCTTCGTGCGCCCCTTCACGCTCGCGGTCCGAGCCTTCGCGAACATGTTCGCCGGCCACCTGCTGATCGTGATGTTCTCCATCGCCTCCTGGTACCTGCTCAGCCCGTCCCTGGGCGCGCTGTACGGCTCGGCCTCGTTCATCGTCGCCGTCGGCCTGACCGCCTTCGAGCTGCTGGTCCAGTTCCTGCAGGCCTACATCTTCGTGATGCTGGCCAGCAGCTACATCGCCGGTGCCCTGGAAGAGGCGCACTGAGCCCCGGGGCCCAAGCCCCGCCGAGAACCACCTCCCGGATCGCCCGGTGGCCAATCACCACCGGTTCACCACCCTGCAAAGGACAACGTCAATGAGCATCCTCGCTGAGGGCACTGTCTACGGTTCCGTCGCCTCCCTGGGCTACGGCCTCGCCGCCATCGGCCCCGGCATCGGCGTCGGTCTGATCTTCGGTAACGGTGTCCAGGCCATGGCCCGCCAGCCCGAGGCTGCCGGTCTCATCCGTTCCAACATGTTCATCGGCTTCGCGCTGACCGAGGCGCTCGCCCTCATCGGCATCGTCATGCCGTTCGTCTTCGGCAACAAGTAATCCTGCCGCAGACCCTTCGAGGAAGGTCCAGAAATGAGCATCGTGGCTCAGCTCGCGGCGGAGACTGAGGAGAAGATGAACCCTCTTCTCCCGAACACGCCCGAGATCGTTATCGGCCTGCTCTGCTTCTTCATCGTCTTCGGTCTGCTCGGCAAGAAGCTCCTCCCCAGCATCGAGAAGGTGCTGTCGGAGCGCCGGGACGCGATCGAGGGCGGCATGGAGCGCGCCGAGGCCGCTCAGGCCGAGGCCCAGGCCGTGCTTGAGCAGTACCGTGCCGAGCTTGCCGAGGCGCGCCACGAGGCCGCCCGCATCGTCGAGCAGGCTCGCGAGCAGGGCGCCGCCCAGCTCGCCGAGATGCGCGAGGAGGGCCAGCGTCAGCGCGAGGCCATCGTCGCCGCCGGTCACGCGCAGATCGAGGCCGACAAGAAGCAGGCGACTGCCGCCCTGCGCCAGGACGTGGGTTCGCTGGCCACCCAGCTGGCGTCCCGCATCGTGGGTGAGTCCCTGGAGGACCACACCCGGCAGAGCGGCGTCATCGACCGCTTCCTGGACGAGCTGGAGGCCAAGGCCGCCGTTGCTCAGGGCGCGGCCAAGTGATCGGCGCCAGCCGCGAGGCCCTCGCCGCCGGCCGGCAGAACCTGGAGAGCCTGACCGACTCCACCTCGGTGGACGCGGCCAAGCTCGCCGAGGAGCTCACCGCCGTCACGGCCGTGCTGGACCGTGAGGTGTCGCTGCGCCGCGTCCTGACCGACCCGTCGCGGTCGGGCCAGGACAAGGCCCAGCTGGTCACCTCGCTGCTGACCGGCCAGGTCTCCGGCGTGGCCGTCGACCTGGTCTCGGGTCTGGTCCGCTCCCGCTGGTCGGGCTCGCGCGACCTGGTGGACGCGACCGAGGAGCTCGCCGCGTACGCCGAGATCATCGCCGCGGACAAGGCCGGCTCCCTGGACGACGTCGAGGACGAGCTCTTCCGCTTCGGCCGGGTGGTGAGCGGCTCGCACGAGCTGCGCGCCGCGCTGACCGAGCCGAAGGCCGGTGCCGTCGCCAAGGCCGAGCTGATCAAGAAGCTGCTCGGCGGCCGCGCCAACGCCGGCACCGTCCGGCTGGTCACCGCCCTCGTCAACGCGCCGCGTGGCCGTAGCCTGGAGCAGGGCCTCGAGTCCTACTCGAAGCTCGCCGCCTCGCGCCGTGGCCGCGTGGTGGCCCTGGTCACCAGCGCGGTGCCGCTGTCGGACACCCAGAAGGAGCGCCTGTCCGGTGCTCTGGGCCGGATGTACGGCCGCCAGGTCCACCTGAACATCGACGTCGACCCCGAGGTCGTCGGCGGCGTCCGGGTGCAGATCGGCGACGAGATCATCAACGGCACGGTGTCGAGCCGCCTCGAGGGCGCTCGCCAGTCGCTCGAAGGCTGAGCACCGAAGCAGCACATCCGACCCTCGGTCGGGAAACCGGCTCCCCAAGGAGTCGGCACATCGTACGGCCGGTTCGGAAGACCCGGCCGAGAGTCGAATACTTGCGGCCCTCAATGGCGGGCCGAGGATCGCAAACTAGGAGAGCAGGGAAGCCTGATGGCGGAGCTTACGATCCGTCCGGAGGAGATCCGGGACGCGCTGGCCGACTTTGTCCAGTCGTACCAGCCGGACGCCGCTTCTGTGGAAGAGGTCGGCACGGTCACTGACGCGGCGGACGGCATCGCCCATGTCGAGGGCCTGCCCTCGGTCATGGCGAACGAGCTGCTGAAGTTCGAGGACGGCACGCTCGGCCTCGCGCTGAACCTCGACACCCGCGAGATCGGTGTCGTCGTCCTGGGTGAGTTCGGCGGCATCGAAGAGGGCCAGACCGTGCGCCGCACCGGCGAGGTCCTCTCGGTTCCGGTCGGCGACGGCTACCTCGGCCGCGTCGTGGACCCGCTGGGCAACCCGATCGACGGCCTGGGCGACATCGCGGCCACCGGCCGTCGCGCCCTGGAGCTGCAGGCCCCCGGCGTCATGGCCCGCAAGTCGGTCAAGCAGCCGCTGCAGACCGGCATCAAGGCCATCGACGCGATGACCCCGATCGGCCGCGGCCAGCGCCAGCTGATCATCGGTGACCGCCAGACCGGCAAGACCGCGGTGGCCGTCGACACGATCATCAACCAGCGCGACAACTGGCGCTCGGGCGACCCGGAGAAGCAGGTCCGCTGCATCTACGTCGCCGTGGGCCAGAAGGGCTCCACCATCGCGTCCGTCCGCGGCGCCCTGGAGGAGGCCGGCGCGCTGGAGTACACCACCATCGTGGCCGCTCCCGCCTCCGACCCGGCCGGCTTCAAGTACCTCGCCCCGTACACCGGCTCGGCCATCGGCCAGGAGTGGATGTACGACGGCAAGCACGTCCTGATCATCTTCGACGACCTGTCGAAGCAGGCCGAGGCCTACCGCTCCGTCTCCCTGCTGCTGCGCCGCCCGCCGGGCCGCGAGGCCTACCCGGGTGACGTCTTCTACCTGCACTCCCGTCTGCTGGAGCGCTGCGCGAAGCTGAACGACGCCCTGGGCGGCGGCTCGATGACCGGTCTGCCGATCATCGAGACCAAGGCCAACGACGTCTCGGCGTACATCCCGACCAACGTCATCTCCATCACCGACGGCCAGTGCTTCCTGGAGTCCGACCTGTTCAACGCCGGCATCCGCCCGGCCGTGAACGTCGGCATCTCGGTCTCCCGCGTCGGTGGCTCCGCCCAGATCAAGGCCATGCGCTCGGTCGCCGGCCGCCTGCGTCTGGACCTCGCCCAGTACCGCGAGCTGGAGGCCTTCGCCGCCTTCGGTTCCGACCTGGACGCGGCCTCCAAGGCCCAGCTGGAGCGCGGTGCGCGCATGGTCGAGCTGCTGAAGCAGGGCCAGTACCAGCCGTTCCCGGTCGAGGAGCAGGTCGTCTCCATCTGGGCCGGCACCAACGGCAAGCTGGACGACGTCCCGGTCGCCGAGATCCGCCGCTTCGAGCGCGAGTTCCTGGACCACGTCCGCCTCCAGCACAAGGACCTGCTGGCCGGCATCGTCGAGACCGGTCTGCTCGCCGACGGCACCGTCGACGCGCTGACCAGCGCGATCGAGGCGTTCAAGCAGGGTTACCAGACCGCTGACGGCAAGCTGCTCTCCGAGCAGGCCTGAGTCCGGTAGCGAGGGAAAGGACGTAACGACCCATGGGAGCACAGCTTCGGGTCTACAAGCGCCGGATCCGCTCTGTCACCGCGACGAAGAAGATCACCAAGGCGATGGAGATGATCTCCGCGTCGCGCATCGTCAAGGCGCAGCGCGCGGTGGCCGCCTCCACTCCGTACGCCGATGAGCTCACCCGGGCGGTGACGGCGGTGGCCACCCGGTCCAACGCCAAGCACCCGCTCACCACCGAGAACCCGAGCGCCAAGCGCGCCGCCGTCCTGCTGATCACGGCGGACCGCGGCCTGGCGGGCGGCTACTCGACCAACGCCATCAAGGCCTCGCTGGTGCTCGCCGAGCGCCTGAAGGCCGAGGGCAAGGACGTGGTGACGTACATCATCGGTCGCAAGGGCGTCTCGTACTACACGTTCCGCGGTCTGACGATCGCGGAGTCGTGGACGGGATTCTCGGACAAGCCGACCTATGGTGACGCGAAGACCGTGGCGGCCGACCTGATCGAGGCCTTCACGGCCGAGACCGGCGGCGTGGACGAGCTCCACCTGATCTCGACCGAGTTCGTGTCCATGCTGACGCAGAACGCGGTGGAGGCCCGGCTGCTGCCGCTGAAGCTGGACGAGGTCCAGCTCAGCGACCAGACGCCGGCCAAGTCGGAGATCTTCCCGCTGTACGACTTCGAGCCGTCGGCGGAGGGCGTCCTGGACGCGCTCCTGCCGCGGTACGTCGAGAGCCGGATCTACAACGCGCTGCTGCAGTCGGCCGCTTCCGAGCACGCCGCCCGCCGCCGCGCGATGAAGAGCGCGACGGACAACGCCGGCGAGCTCATCAAGTCGCTCACGCGGCTTGCCAACTCGGCCCGTCAGGCCGAGATCACCCAGGAAATCAGCGAGATCGTCGGTGGGGCCAACGCGCTCGCTGACGCTAGCCGCGGGAGCGAATGAGTATGACCACCACTGTTGAGCCGACCACGGCGACGGGCCGCGTCGCGCGGGTCATCGGCCCGGTCGTCGACGTGGAGTTCCCCGTCGACGCGATCCCGGACATGTACAACGCCCTGCACGTCGAGGTGGACAACCCCGACGGCACGGGCAAGAAGATCCTGACCCTCGAGGTCGCCCAGCACCTCGGCGACGGCATGGTCCGCGGCATCTCGATGCAGCCGACCGACGGCCTGGTCCGCGGTTCGCAGGTCACCGACACCGGTGCCGCGATCTCCGTGCCGGTCGGCCAGATCACCAAGGGCAAGGTGTTCAACGCCCTCGGTGACGTGCTGAACGTCGACAAGGACGAGTTCGAGTCCCAGGTCCAGGTCCGGTGGCCGATCCACCGCAAGGCCCCGGAGTTCAAGGACCTCGAGTCCAAGACCGAGATGTTCGAGACCGGCATCAAGGTCATCGACCTGCTCACCCCGTACGTCACGGGTGGCAAGATCGGTCTGTTCGGTGGTGCCGGTGTCGGCAAGACCGTTCTGATCCAGGAGATGATCTACCGCGTCGCCGAGAACTTCGGTGGTGTGTCGGTGTTCGCCGGCGTCGGTGAGCGCACCCGTGAGGGCAACGACCTCATCGACGAGATGGTCGACTCGGGCGTTCTGGACAAGACCGCGCTGGTCTTCGGCCAGATGGACGAGCCGCCGGGCACCCGTCTGCGCGTCGCGCTGTCCGCGCTGACCATGGCGGAGTACTTCCGTGACGTCGAGAAGCAGGACGTGCTCCTCTTCATCGACAACATCTTCCGGTTCACCCAGGCCGGTTCCGAGGTGTCGACCCTGCTCGGCCGCATGCCCTCCGCGGTGGGCTACCAGCCGAACCTGGCCGACGAGATGGGCCTCCTGCAGGAGCGCATCACCTCGACCCGCGGTCACTCGATCACCTCGATGCAGGCGATCTACGTCCCCGCGGACGACCTGACCGACCCGGCCCCGGCCACCACCTTCGCCCACCTGGACGCGACCACCGTTCTGTCGCGTCCGATCTCGGAGAAGGGCATCTACCCGGCCGTCGACCCGCTGGACTCCACGTCCCGCATCCTCGACCCGCGGTACATCGCGCAGACCCACTACGACACGGCCATCCGTATCAAGGGGATCCTGCAGAAGTACAAGGACCTCCAGGACATCATCGCGATCCTCGGTATCGACGAGCTGTCCGAAGAGGACAAGATCACGGTCCACCGTGCCCGTCGCATCGAGCGCTTCCTCTCGCAGAACACCTACGTGGCGAAGCAGTTCACCGGTGTCGAGGGTTCGACCGTGCCGCTGTCGGAGACCATCGAGGCCTTCAACGCGATCGCGGACGGCAAGTACGACTCCGTCCCGGAGCAGGCCTTCTTCATGTGCGGTGGCATCGAGGACCTCGAGAAGAACGCCGCCGAGCTGGCGAAGAAGTAATCGCGGCCGGTAGCAGCTGTGAGTGACCGTGAGGGGTGGCCCCCGAGCCTGGGGACCACCCCTCACGTCGCATCGGGCTGTGATTCCGGTCAAATCCGTGCCGCCGGTTTCATGCCGAGGGCGCGGGGCCGTTATTCTTACCGAAACTCCCGAGTGATCGGGCGTTGCATGAGCCTAGGAGCCCACGTTGGCTGAGCTGCACGTCGAGCTGGTCGCAGCCGACCGCAAGGTGTGGTCCGGTGCGGCCACCATCGTCGTCGCCCGTACGGCCTCCGGTGACACCGGCATCATGCCGGGGCACACCCCGGTGCTGAGCGTGCTGGAGACCGGTCCCGTCACCATCCGCACGGTGGACGGCGGCACCGTGATCGCCGCGGTGCACGGCGGCTTCATCTCCTTCGCCGACAACAAGCTGTCTCTGCTCGCGGAGATCGCCGAGCTGGCGGACGAGATCGACGTCGCGCGTGCCGAGCGCGCGCTGGAGAAGGCCAAGTCGGGCCTGGACGAGCACGCCGAGCGGCGCGCCGAGGTCCGTCTGTTCGCGGCGCGCGGCCTCAAGGCCCACGCCTGAGTGCGCCGGACCCCGGCTTAGCGGGGTCGACCGACGGTCCCGGGGACGCGTGAGCGTGACCCCGGGACTGTCGTCGTAGTTGGTAGGTCAGCGCGGTCGCTTGTGCGACCGTTACGGGGAACGCGGGTAGCGAGGAGGTGGGTGAGCATGGTCCTCGCGCTTGTGGTGTGTGCGGCGGTCGTGGCCCTGGGTGTGATGGGCTTGATGGCCTTCGCCGTACGGCGCCGCCTGATCCAGCGGGTCGGCGGCACCTTCGATTGCAGCTACCGGCTCAAAATGCCCGCCGACGCCTCGACGCAGCCCGACCTCGACGAGAACGGCAAACCCACCTCAGCCCCGGTCCCCCCGACCGACGGCAAGGGGTGGGTTTTTGGTATCGGCCGCTACAGCGGTGACTCCATCGAGTGGTTCCGGGTCTTCTCGTACGCCCCGCGTCCGCGCAAGGTGCTGCCGCGCCGGGAGATCGAGGTGCTCGGCCGGCGCTACCCGGAGGGCCAGGAGGAGCTGGCGCTGCTGTCCGGCTCGGTGGTGCTGCGCTGCCTGCACAACGGGGCTCCGCTGGAGCTGGCGATGAGCGAGGACGCGCTGACCGGCTTCCTGGCCTGGCTGGAGGCGGCCCCGCCCGGGCAGAGGGTCAACGTCGCGTAGCGGCGGGACCCCCGGCCGGCAGTGGGGGTTAACGGCGCCTAACCTGCCCGGCTAGGCTGGCCGCATGGTCAATCTGACGCGCATCTACACCCGTACCGGCGATGACGGCACCACCGCGCTGGGCGACATGAGCCGGACCACCAAGACCGATCCGCGGCTGATCGCGTACGCGGACGCCAACGAGGCGAACGCGGCGATCGGGGTGGCCCTGGCCGTCGGAGAACTGTCCGAGGACGTGGCGGCGGTGCTGGTCCGGGTCCAGAACGACCTGTTCGACGTGGGCGCGGACCTGTCCACCCCGGTGGTGGAGAGCCCCGAGTACCCGCCGCTGCGGGTGCTCCAGTCGTACATCGACCGGCTGGAGGGGGACTGCGACCACTACCTGGAGCAGGTGGAGAAGCTGCGCAGCTTCATCCTGCCCGGCGGCACGCCCGGCGCGGCCCACCTGCACCTGGCCTGCACGGTGGTGCGGCGGGCCGAGCGCTCGACCTGGGCGGCGATCGCGGAGCACGGCGACAGCGTCAACCCGCTGACCGCGAAGTACCTCAACCGGCTGTCCGACCTGCTGTTCATCCTGGCCCGGGTGGCCAACAAGGAGCGCGGCGACGTGCTCTGGGTGCCGGGCGAGAACCGCTGAGCCATCGGCCTGGGTCTAGACCCCGGTCCGGGTCCTCTCGGAGACCACCCGGCCGTTCTCGACCGTCACGCCGGCCGGCGGCTGCTTGGGCCAGAGCGAGTAGCAGCCGGCCACGACCACGTTGACCACGGCCGCGATGCCCAGCTTGAGGTACCACTGGGCGAAGGTGCCGAAGTGCGCGGAGCCGCCGGAGAGCGGGACGAGCAGGGTGATCAGGCTCAGCGTGATCGCCGCCGAGACGACCGTCCGGCCGGCGATCTGCCACTCGTACCTGGTCCGTTCCGGCCCGTACTTCGGCGAGGGCAGCGGTTCGGGGCCGCCGGCGAAGCGGTGCAGGAAGTGCCGGTCGGCCCAGCGGACCAGTGAGGGGCCGTAGCCGATCGAGAAGCCCGCGTAGCTCGCGGCCAGGGCGTGGGTCCAGCTCGGGACGGCGCCGCCGCGCAGGTCGAGGACGGTGAGCGCGTACAGGGTGAGGTCCACCACCGGAAGGCCGACCAACAGGGCGGTGCTGGTGCGGCGCAGGCGCAGCAGGTAGCGGGTGGCGAGGCCGAGGCCGAGCAGGATCCAGAAGGAGATCTCGGCCGCGACGATGAGGGTGACGATCACGTTCTGCTCCCGGGTGTTCGGCGGTGCTCCCAGCTTCGTGCGCGGGCGCGCCCGCGTCGTCGTCGCGGGGTGCCGTCCGGGCCTGCACCTTTCGATGTAGCGGGCTCCTCCGCGGACCGGAGCCGGGCGGGGTGCCGGGGGTGGTGAGATGGGAACGTGCCCCTTCCGTTCCGTGCTCTCCCCCCACGCCGGCTGGACCAGCTGATCGCCCTGTGCGGGCTGCTCGGCGGCGCGGTGCTGATCGTCTTCAAGGTGTACGAGCGGCCCGAAGCCGTGCCGCTCTGGGCGGTGGTGCTGCCGCTGGTGGTGACGGCGGCGCTGGAGCTGGTCCGGCGCACCCGGCCGGTGCTCGCGGTGACGGTCGGCGGGCTGGCCTTCGCGGGGAGCCTGTTCGTCGGCAGCCTGCTGGCGACGCTGATCATGTACACCGATCTGCTGTACGCGGCGGTGCTCTACGGCGGTCCGCGGATGTCCCGGGTGCTGCACCTGACCGGCGGGGCCACCGTGCTGGTGCTGTCCGTCCTGGCCTGGTACACCGGCGGCACCTCGGCGGGGCTGCTGATCGTGGTGGTCGGTTCGCTGGTCTTCCTGGCGCCGGTGTGGACCGGCGACCTGGTGCGCAGGCACCGGCAGGAGGCGGAGGCCGAGCGGCTGCGGGCGGAGCAGACCGCGCTGCTCTCGGAGATGGACCGGCGCGAGGCGGTCGGCGCCGAACGGGCCCGGATGGCGCGGGAACTGCACGACGTGGTGGCCAACCACCTGTCGGCGATCGCGATCCACGCCACCGGTGCGCAGTCGGTGGCCCGGCGCCGCGGCCTGCCCGAGGCCGATCCGCTGGTGGAGGTGCTGGCGGTGATCAGGGAGAACAGCGTCCAGGGTTTGGCCGAAATGCGTCGCATGATCGGACTGCTCCGGGACAGCGGCGGGGGAGAGGTGGACGAGTCCTACGCGGCGCCCGACCTGGCCGCCGTGGACTCCCTGCTGGCCAAGGCCCGCGCGGCCGGCCGGGACGTCGGGCTGGACTTCGAGGTGGAGGAGCGGGGCGAGCGCGGCGAGCTGCCGGTGCCGGTCGGGCTGGCCGCGTACCGGATCGTCCAGGAGTCGCTGACCAACGCGCTCAAGCACGCCGGGCCCGGACTGGTCAGCCTGCGGCTGGAGTTCGGGCCGCGGGAGCTGCGGATCGCCGTCGACAGCCCGTACCGCGACGAGCCGGGGCGCGGTCTGCCCGGGGCCCGGGCCGGGTTGGTGGGCATGGCGGAGCGGGCCGGGCTGCTCGGCGGCAGCTTCGAGGCCGGGCCGAGGGACGGACGCTGGAGCGTGCGCGCGGTGCTGCCGCGCGCCGGGGAGAGCGAGGGGCGGGCATGACGATCAGGGTGCTGGTGGCCGAGGACCAGGCGGCGGTGCGAGCGGCGCTGGTGATGATCCTGCGCGCCGAGCCGGAGTTCGAGGTGGTCGGACAGGCCGCCGACGGCGAGGAGGCCGTCCGGCTGGCGCTGGAGCTGCGGCCGGACGTGGTGCTGATGGACGTGCAGATGCCCCGGCTGGACGGCGTCTCGGCGACCCGCGAGGTGGTCGCCGCCGGGGCCGCCCAGGTGCTCGTGCTGACCACCTTCGACCTGGACGAGTACGTCTACGGCGCGCTGCGGGCCGGTGCGTCCGGGTTCCTGCTCAAGGACCTGGAGGCGGACACCCTGATCGAGGGCATCCGGACGGTCGCGCGCGGGGACGGCATGCTGGCGCCCTCGGTGACCAAGCGGCTGATCGGGACGTTCGCCCGCCCGGGCCGGCCGGCCGGACCGGAGGCCCGGGCGGCGGTGGCGGCGCTGACCGGCCGCGAGCGGGAGGTGCTGGCCTGCATCGGGGCCGGGATGTCCAACGGGGAGATCGCGGACCGGCTGGAGATGGCGGAGGCGACCACCAAGACGCACGTCAGCCGCATCCTGGCGAAGCTGCGGCTGCGCAGCCGGGTGCAGGCGGCGATCCTGGCGCAGGACCTCGGACCGGACGGCTGACGGCGTCCGGCCGTCACTGACCGGGTGTCACATCCCCCGGGTGGGGCGCCCGGTCGGCTACCGGGTGATCGGCAGCGCGCGCACGCCGCGGACGTACATCCCGGTCCGCCACCGCAGTTTCCTCCTCGGGCAGGGGCCGTCCGGGCGGCCGGCAGGCGGCGCAGCAGGGCCTCCGGCTCCGTCTGGGCCGGTGGTGCGCCGGGGCAGCGGTGGCGGCCCTCCGGGCGCGCGGCGCGGGCCCCTCCGTGTCCTCGCCGGGGCGGCGCGCCGGTCTCCGGTCCGGTCCGGGTGGGTACAGATCACACTCCCGATCGCTATGGCGGGCGGGATCCGCGCACTAAAGTCCGCCGTGAGCAGTGCGGCTCCTCCGGCGGTGATCCCTGCCCTGAGCCGCCTTCAGGGCCCGCCCGCGGGGCGGCGACGGCATCGGGAGACCCAGCCATGAGCAATGCGTCCAGCAAGCAGATCGCCGTGATCGGTGCCGGCCTGATGGGAGCCGGCATCGCCCAGGTGTCCGCGCAGGCCGGCCACCCGGTGGTGCTGCGGGACGTCACCGAGGAGGCGCTCCAGCGGGGCCTGGCGGGCATCCGCGCCTCGTACGGGAAGTTCGTCGCCAAGGGCAAGCTGAGCGCCGAGGACGCCGAGGCCGCGCTGGGCCGGATCACCACCACCACCGACCTGGGCGCGGTCGCCGAGGCCGACATCGTGGTCGAGGCGGTGTTCGAGAAGCTGGAGGTCAAGGAGGGCGTCTTCCGCGAGCTCGACAAGCTCGCCAAGGACGGCGCCGTGCTGGCCTCCAACACCTCCGCGATCCCGATCACCCGGATCGCCGCCGCGACCCGGCGCCCGGAGTCGGTCGTCGGCGTCCACTTCTTCTCGCCGGTCCCGATGATGAAGCTGGTCGAGCTGGTGCGCGGCTACAAGACCAGTGACGAGACGCTGGCCACCGTCCGCGCCTACGCCGAGGGCGTGGGCAAGGAGGTCGTGGTGGTCAACCGCGACGTGGCCGGCTTCGTGACCACCCGCCTGATCACCGCGCTGGTCGTCGAGGCCGCCAAGCTGTACGAGTCCGGCGTGGCCACCGCCGAGGACATCGACACCGCCTGCCGGCTCGGTTTCGGCCACGCGATGGGCCCGCTCGAGACCGCCGACCTGACCGGCGTGGACATCCTGCTGCACGCCGCCCGCAACATCTACACCGAGACCCAGGACGAGAAGTTCGCCGCGCCGGAGATCATGGCCCGCATGGTCACCGCCGGTGACCTGGGCCGCAAGAGCGGCCGCGGCTTCTACCCGTACGAAGGCAAGTGACCCGGACGGTCCGAACGGACGGCGGGCCGGGCGGTCCCAGCACCGTACGGCCCGCTCCGCCGGGGTGGGTGAGTTTCCTCACCTCGGGTGCCGCAGACGGGTGATTTGGGCGGTAATCGAGCGTAGGTGTGGGGGCGACCTGCGTATATTCCCTCGGACGGGTGAAGTTGCCTCAGATCCGGCCGGAACCAGCAACCTGTGGAGCCGGTTCGCCGTCAGATGAGGGAACCCGGCATTCCGCCCGGGGCCGGATGTAGGGGCCACGGCCCTCCCGGACGCACCCCCGCCCCGTACCCGGCACGGCCGGGGCGTACCCCCCGCAGCAGGCCGTCCAGGCGAAGGAGGAGAGCATGCGCATCACCGGCGACCACACGGCGCTGGCCATCGAAGGCCGCCTCGACGTGCGCACCGCCGCCGACGCGCGGGCCCTGCTGCACCAGGCGGTGGACGGCGGCCTCGGCGATCTCGTGCTCGACCTCGGGCGGCTGGAGTTCTGGGACGCCACCGGACTCGGCGTGATCATGGGCACCCACCGGAGGGCCGGCCGGATCGGCCGCCGGCTGGTGCTGCGTTCCGTCCCCGCCCAGCTCCAGCGGCTGCTGGTGGCCACCAAGCTGCACCGCATCCTGGCCGTCGACGGCGCCACCGAGGCGCACGGGGCCACCCTCTGACGCTGCGCCGCCCGCGCACCCGCCCCCGGACACCGTGACCCCGTCCGGCGGGATCCACCGGACGCGCCCGCCCTTCCACGAGCCGCGCGCCGGACCGCGCGCCCACGCACCACCACCCCCACCGCGCAACGTCCCTGGTCAGCGCCGCCCGCCCGGCGGCGGCTCCGGACGCCACTGCACGGCCGGGCCCGAATGTGCGAGAGTCTGCCCGTCAGAAGACGGCCGCCGGGGCTGCCTCCAGCCCGGCCGCGGCCGCGACCGGGACGTCAGCCGGACGGCGCGGGACGCCGACGGCCGAGCACGATGCGGAGCAGAACGTGGCACAGCCATCCGGGGAGTTCCGTCAGGAGGGCGTCCGCGCCCGCGGCGGTGAACTGGTCTCCGGCGGCCTGCTGGTGGGCGTCGGCGCCCCGGACGGCTCCGAGGCCAGGCCCTGTCCCGAGGAGTGGCGCCCGCACCCCCGGCGGATCGAACGCAGCGAGCCCGCCCGCGGCCCGGCCGGCGGCGTCGGCCGCGCGGTCGGCCCGCTCGCGCTCGGCGCCGGCCCCGCCGACCTGCCGATGCTGGACCGCGAGGCCGACATCGCCGAACTGCTCGCCCTGCTCGCCGAGGGCCGCTCGATACGCCTGGTCGGCCAGGCCGGCTCGGGCCGCAGCGCACTGCTGTCGGCCGTCGCCGAGGCCGCCGCCGACCTCGCCCCCGGCGGTGTGGTGCAGCTCAGCGGCCACCACCGCACCGTCCCCGACCTGCTCCAGGACCTCTTCGCGGCCACCCACCACGCCCCCGGATTCCGACCCGACCCCGGGCAGCTGGCCGTCCACCTCGTCGGGGTCGGCGCGATCGTCGTGATCGACGCCGCGGAACCCTCCGGCGCCGAGCTGGAGCAGCTGCTCGCCGCAGCCCCCGGCTGCGCCTTCCTGATCTCCGCCGCCCCGGACGGCCCGCCGCTGCCGGCCGGCTCCCGGCTCCAGGACCACCTGGTGGCCGGGCTCTCCCGCTCCGCCTGCCTCGCCCTCACCGCCCGACTGGCCGGGCGCCCGCTGGACGTCACCGAGAAGGCCTGGGCGGTGGACCTCTGGTTCGAGTCCGAGGGCCTGCCGCTGCGCTTCGTCCAGGCCGCCGCGCTGCTGCGCCAGCGGGACGTCTCGGTGGACGCCCTGGTCGCCGCCGAGGACGACCGGATGGATGTCTTCGGCACCGTCGCCGAGCCCGCCCACGACCCGGACCCGGCGGTCCGGGAGAACGCGCTGCGCCGTACCGTCCCGCTGCCCTCGGTGCCGGAGACCGCCTCGCCCGCCGTCCGGCTCGCGGAGGGGCTGAGCGAGCCCGCACAGGCCGTGCTGCGGCTCGCGGTCGCGCTCGGCGGCGAGTGCCCCACCGCGCCGCACCTGCCGGCGCTGATCGACGTCGGCCAGGGCGAGGCCGCCCTCGCCGAACTCGCCGACGCCGGGCTGGCGGTGTCCGTCGACGGGCACCACCGGCTGACCGCGGGCGCGCTCGAACTGCTCGTCCCGCACTGGCCGGCCCGCGGCTGCGTCGACGGCGCCGCCCAGCACTTCGCCTGGTGGGTCGGGCACAGCTCGGTGACGCTGGAGCAGGTCGCCGCCGAGGCCGAGGTGGTGGTCGGCGTGCTGCTCGCCGACCGCGCCGCCGGGCGGCACGACGCGGTGGTCCGGCTCGCCCGGGCGGCGGCGCCCGCGCTGGCGCTGTCGCTGCGCTGGGGAGCCTGGGAGCGGGTGCTCGAACTCGGCCTGGAGGCGGCCCGCCGGACGGGTTCGCCGGTCGACCAGGCCTGGTTCCACCACGAGGCGGGCGTGCACGCGATCTGCGTCCGCCAGCCCTCCCGGGCCATCGCCGAACTGGAGACCGCGCTCACCCTGCGGGCCTCGGCGGGGGAGCAGCGCGGGGTGGCCGCCGCCGGTCGGATGCTGGACCTGTTGCGCGCCGAGGGCCGGCAGCTGCCCGCCGCCGCGCCCGCCGTGGTGGCGCCCGCCCGTGGGCCGGTGATCCGCAAGATCGCGGCCAGGGTGCCGGCCGGCCTGAAGTCCAGCAGGCGGCGGCGGGTGGCCGTGCTCTCCACGGCCGTGCTGACCCTGGGAGTGCTCGGTACGGCGGTGGCGATGAGCTTCAGCGGGCCGGACGAGACCAAGGGGAGGGAGCCGTACGGCGGCCGGCCGGACACCGGGGTCGGCGCCCCGGACACGCCGCACCCGCAGCCCTCCGGCAGCGGCGGCGCGGGCACCACCGGAGCCGGGCCGGGCAGCCCGGCGGGGCAGGGGACCAGCGCGGGGCCGACCGCGAGCGGCGGCACCTCGCACGCGTCGAGCGCCTCGCCGACGAGGCAGCCGAGCTCCCCGCCGGGGGCGGGCGAGTCGCGGGCCCCGCAGTCGCCGGCACCGGGCCAGTCAACGCCGCCGGACCCGCAGACGGGCCAGTCGCAGCCGCCCCAGCAGAGCGGGCAGCCCCCGAAGTCGCCGTCGGCGAGCCACAGCCCGTCCTCCCCGGCGAACACCCCGAGCACGCCGGCGGCCACCTCCGGGGCGCCGACGAGCCCGGGCGGGCCGAGCGGCCCGGCCACCCCGGGGACCGGTCAGAACAGCTTGAGCTTGTCGTCGTCGATGCCGCGCAGCTCGTCGTAGTCCAGCACGACGCAGCCGATGCCGCGGTCGGTGGCCAGGACGCGGGCCTGCGGCTTGATCTCCTGCGCGGCGAAGACGCCCTTGACCGGGGCGAGCAGCGGGTCCCGGTTGAGGAGTTCGAGGTAGCGGGTGAGCTGTTCCACACCGTCGATCTCGCCGCGGCGCTTGATCTCGACGGCCACCGTGGCGCCGTCGGCGTCGCGGCAGAGGATGTCCACCGGACCGATCGCGGTCGGGTACTCGCGGCGGATCAGCGACCAGCCGGAGCCGAGCACCTCCATCCGGTCGGCGAGCAGTTCCTGGAGGTGGGCCTCGACGCCGTCCTTGATCAGGCCCGGGTCGACCCCGAGCTCGTGGGACGAGTCGTGCAGCACCTCCTCCAGCGTGATGATCAGCTTCTCGCCGGCCTTGTTCTCCACCGTCCAGACCCCGTCGGCCTCCTTGAGGACGCACGGCGGGGACATCCAGTTGAGCGGCTTGTAGGCGCGGTCGTCGGCGTGGATGCTGACGCTGCCGTCGGCCTTGACCAGGATCAGCCTGGTGGCGGAGGGCAGATGGGCGGAGAGCCGACCGGCATAGTCGACTGAGCAGCGGGCAATTACGAGACGCACGGTCGACCACGCTAGCCCACCAGGGCCAGTTGATGCGATTCCGCGACGGCGGGGTGAAGACGGCGCGAACCCGTCCAACATGGAGGTCGCGCGGTCCCGCTGCCGCCCGTCGACGTCTGGCGCCCCTCCCCTCGGTTCGCTACGGTGTGTGACGGCACGCTTGCGGGATCGCTGTCAACGGGGATGGAGACTTCGGATGAACGATCCAACGGGATCCGGCCAATCTGGTGCGCCGCACCGGATTTCCATGGAAATCCACAGGAACGACCAGTCTGCCGAGCCGTCGACTGCCACGCTGTTCTGAGCGCGTTCGGTACACGGGACGTCACGTCCCGTGGTGCCGTCGCTCCTCGCGAAGGCGTCGGAAACCCCCGTCCCTCGGTGTTCCGGACGCCTCATGCGAACTTCGCCCCACCCTCACTGTGAGCTTGACCTACGCACGACCACCCGGGCGCCGCGCGGGTGGACCGCGAGAGGAGAATCCATGTCGCTCGACGTCTCACCGGCCCTGCTGGAGAAGGCCGAGCGGGGCGAGGTCGACGAGCGGGAATTCGTCGACTGCGTCCGCGTCTCGCTGCCGTACGCCTGGGACCTGATCAGTTCGCTGGTCGCCCAGGCGAAGGTCGACGGCACCGACTTCGCCGACAACCAGGTGCCGCCGCCCAGCGAGCAGGCCCGCGGCCAGCTGCTGCGCGCCCTCGCCAGCGATGCCATCCGGGGCGCGCTCCAGCGCCACTTCGGTGTCCGGCTGGCCTTCCAGAACTGTCACCGGGTGGCGGTGTTCCTGCCGTCGGAGCCCAACGAGGCGAGGTACGAGCGCTTCACCTCCGTCCGGGAGCAGCTGCTCAACCAGTCCGAGGAACTGCGGGACTGCTGACCCCGCCGCGGCGCCGGCCGCCCCGTCCCCCCGGTGCGGGGAGGGGCGGCGGCCGCCCGGAACGCTAGCCCAGCTGCGGCAGCACCTCAGAGCCGAACCGGGCGATGTTGTGCAGGGTCGCCTCGTGTTCGCCGCTGCCCTCGGCGAGCAGCGCGAAGCGCCGGATCCCGGTGCGTTCGGCGGTGGCCAGCAGCCGGTCGGCGCACTGCCGCGGGGTGCCCACCGCGTGCAGGTCGCAGAGCAGCTCGGTGTACTGGCGCGGGTCGCGCATCGACCGTTCGCGCCCGTCCACCGTGCGGTGCGCGCCGAGGCCGTACTCGAACCAGCCGGGCATCGCGTTCAGCAGTGTGGACCGGGCCGCCGAGGTCCGGTCGTCGACCTGGGCCACCCCGGCCGCGACGTGCCGGCGGCCGACCCGGCGCAACTGCTCCTCGCTCCGCCCGGCGGCCAGCCAGGCGGACCGGTACAGCTCCAGCATCCGCAGCTTGTCCTCGTCCCCGGAGTGCATGCCGAGCAGCATCGGCAGGCCGCGCTCGGCGGCCAGCCGCACCCCGCCCGGCGAGGTGCAGGCGACCACCATCGGCGGGCCGGCCACCGGCCGCCCGGTGACGGTGAGCTCCTCGCCGAGGCCGTCGTCGTCCCGGCGCTGGCGGGGGAAGCGCACCGGGCCGGACCGCCCGCCGAGGCCGAGCCAGCTGCTCAGAGCCGCCCGCCGCACCGGTTCGGTGGCCCGCGGCACCACCGCGACCTCGGGGAAGGCGAACTGCGGGCCGTCCGCGCCCACCCGGGAGCCGCGCAGCCAGCGCAGCAGCAGGTCCAGCCGCTCCGGGAAGCCGCGCTCGAAGGCGTCCACGCCGCCGCCGAACACGTTCAGGTCGATCCACGGCCCGCCGCGTCCCACCCCGAGCGTGAACCGCCCGCCGGAGGTGAGGTGGAGCAGCGCGGCCTGTTCGCCGAGCGCGACCGGGTGGCGGGTGGAGAGGACGCTGACGGCCGTGCCGACGCCGATCCGGCGGGTGCGGCCGAGCAGCATCGCGGCCAGCGTGGCGGCGTCCGGGCAGACCCCGTACGGCACGAAGTGGTGTTCGGCCAGCCAGACGCTGTCCAGGCCCGCGCGCTCGGCCTCGACGGCGGAGCCGACGGTGCGCTCCAGCGCCTCGCCGTGGCTCTGCCCGGGGAACTGGGCGGACAGCAGGAACAGGCCGACCCGGACCGATCCGGTGGCCGGCGGCAGCGCGCCCGCCCGCTGGGTCACGGGCAGCGGCTCGCCGGCGACGGCCGTCACCGGGGGGACGGTGGTCAGCGCCGGGCCGGTGGCGGGCGGCCGGACCCCGACGGGCCGAGCGGTCTCGACGCGGGTGGTGGTCTTGCTCATGGTGGGGGCCTCCTCGGGTGCGCGCAGGGTCGCGGGCCCCGCCTCTTCCCCTTGTGGGTATCGGATGTCATGTGCCAATGGCACGCGGAACCCCCGATTTCCCCGATGATCGGGTGGATCTCTGCAAAAAGGCCGAAGTACCGGACGGACCCGTGGTAGTGGCCGTGCGGGAGCCGGGCCGGCCGTAGGCTGGAACGACCCACAGCCCAGCAGGAGAGGGAGTCCGCCGTGTCGCCGCGCCGCAACCGGATCAAGAGCGCCGCCCCCCGCGAGAGCGCCGAGCCGGCCGCTCCGCTCGGCGGTTCGCTGCGCCGCACCGAGAGCTACCAGGGCGACGACTGGGTGGTGCAGACGGTCGCCGGGACCTCGGGGCGCTCCTACCGCTGCCCGGGCTGCGACCAGGAGATCCCGTCGGGGGTGGGCCACGTGGTGGCCTGGCCGATGCACGGCGCGGGGGTGGACGACCGGCGGCACTGGCACCGCGCCTGCTGGGGCGCGCGGGAGCGCCGGGCCTCCAACCTGCTGAGGGGCCGCGGCGCTCCGCGGTACTGACGGTCCCGTCGGGGGAGCCGCTACGCGTCGCGCCGCTTGAGCACCAGCGCGCCGCCGACCAGGGCCGCCGCCGTCCAGACCAGGCAGATCAGGAAGCCGGCCAGCGGCCCGTACGGCTGGCCGTGCTGCTCGTACACCAGCAGCATCCGCGAGCCCGCGTAGTCGGGGAAGTAGTGGGCCAGGGTCCGGACCTTCGGCACCGCCGAGAGGATCGGCGAGAGCAGGAAGAAGAACGGGACCAGGACGCCGAGCGCGAGCGTCTGGCTGTGCAGCATCGTGGTGACGCCCGCCGCGAACAGGCAGAGCATCGTCAGGTAGAGCGCGGCCCCGAACACCGCGCGCAGCACGTTGGGCTCGCCGATCGTGGTGGAGTGCGAGCCGAGCAGCGACTGGCCGACGAAGAAGGTGACGAAGGCCGTCACCAGCGATACGGCGAGGGCGAGCCCGCCGAGCACCGCCGCCTTGCCGGTGAGCAGGGTGGCGCGCTGCGGGACGGCGGCCAGGGTGAGCCGGATCATGCCGCTGCTGTACTCGTTGCCGATCGCCAGCACGCCGAAGACGATGATCGCCAGCTCGCCGAGCTGGATGCCGGCGAAGGACGTGCTGGTGGCGTCGAACGGGGTCTGCTGGCTGCCCCGGAACTCGGCGAAGTTGTTGTTGGTGAGCAGGGACAGCAGCGCGCCGATGCCGACCGTGACGACGAAGGTCAGCGCGAGCGTCCAGAGCGTCGAGCGGACGCTGCGGATCTTCGTCCACTCGGAGCGCAGGACCGCGGGGAAGGACGCCATCTCAGTTCTCCTCCTGCCGTGCCGTGGTGGTCTGCCGGGCGCCGTCCGGCTGCCGCCCGGCGCCCCACTGGCGGGTCGGTTCGGCCGCGCCGGCCGCGTCCCGGCCCGGTCCGTCGCCCGCGTGGTACTCCACCGAGTCGGCCGTCATCCGCATGAAGGCCTCCTCCAGCGAGGCCTGCTGCGGGCTGAGCTCGTGCAGCACCACGCCGTGCCCCGCGAACAGCTCGCCGAGCCGGGCGATGTCCCCGTCGACCACCTCGTAGGCGCCGTCCGGGCCCGGCTCGTGGCGCAGGCCCGCCCCGGCCAGCACGTCGAGCATCCGCTCGGGCTCCGGGCCGCGCAGCCGGACGGCGGAGCGGGAGTTGCGCCGGATGAACTCCGGCATGGGCAGGTCGGCGAGCAGCCGGCCCCTGCCGATGACCACCAGGTGGTCGGCGGTGACGGCCATCTCGCTCATCAGGTGGGAGGAGACGAAGACCGTCCGGCCTTCGGCGGCGAGGCGCTTCATCAGGTTGCGGACCCAGAGGATGCCCTCCGGGTCCAGGCCGTTGACCGGCTCGTCGAACATGACGATCTCGGGGTCGCCGAGCAGGGCGGAGGCGATGCCCAGGCGCTGGCCCATGCCGAGCGAGAAGCCCCGGGCGCGCTTGCGGGCCACCGGGGTGAGGCCGACCAGGGCGAGCACCTCGTCCACCCGGCGCTCGGGGACGCGGTTGCTCTGGGCGAGCCAGAGCAGGTGGTCGCGGGCGGTGCGGCCGGGGTGGACGGCCTTGGCCTCCAGCAGGGCACCGATGTACTTGAGCGGTTCGCTGAGCCGGCCATAGTGCTTGCCGTCGATGGTGACCCGGCCGGCGGTGGGGCGGTCGAGGTCGAGGATCATGCGCATGGTCGTGGACTTGCCCGCGCCGTTCGGGCCGAGGAAGCCGGTCACCACGCCACGGGGGACCTGGAAGCTGAGCCGGTCCACCGCGAGGGTCTTGCCGTAACGTTTTGTCAGCTCGTGCAGCTCGATCATTCGTGCTCCCTCAGTTCCTTGCCAGGCTAGGACAAACGGGATATCGCGGCCCGCTGAGTGGGCCCGCGCGGCGCACCGCAATAGGTTGGGCGCATGACCCAGCTCCCCTCCGCAGTGTCCGTCCGCGAGAGCGGTACCGGAACACCCCTCGTGCTGCTGCACGCCTTTCCGTTGAACGCCTCGATGTGGTCGTCCCAACTGGACGCGCTGCCCGGCCTGACCGGAGACGAAACGCGGGTGCTCGCCCCCGACCAACGGGGGTTCGGCGGCACCGTGCTGGGCGGGGACGACCCCTCGCTGGACCCGGTCGCGGACGACCTCGCGCTGCTGCTGGACGCGGCCGGGATCGAACGCGCGGTGGTCGGCGGGCTCTCCATGGGCGGCTACGTGGCGCTGGCCTTCGCCCGCCGCCACCCCACCCGGCTCGCCGGGCTGCTGCTGGCCAACACCCGGGCCACCGCCGACACCGACGCCGTCCGGGCCAACCGGGAACGGATCGCCGCCGCCGTCACCGCGCGGGACAGCGTGGGGCTGCTGCTGGACGAGCAGGTCGCGGCCGGGCAGCTCGGGCCCCGCTCGCAGCACCTGGTGGAGCGGGTGCAGGCGATGGTCGCCGCCGCGCCGCCGGCCGCCGTCGCCTGGGCCCAGCGGGCCATGGCGGCCCGCCCGGACTCCCGGGACGTGCTGGCGGCCCTGCGGGTGCCGGTCGCGATCGTCACGGGCGCCGACGACGCCCTGGTGGCGCCGGAGGAGGCGGAGCTGATGCTGGACGTCCGGCCGGACGCCCGGCTGACCGTCCTCCCCGGGGTGGGCCACCTGAGCGCCCTGGAGGCGCCCGAGGCCTTCGACGCCACCGTGCGCGCCCTGCTCACCCGGGTGGCCGCCGGATGAGTCAGGAGAGCCAGGACTCGGCGGCCTGGGACTACTCGGCGCTGGAGGTGACCGGCCGGATGCCCGTGACCAACCGGGGCGAGGGGCTGGTCGAACTGACCCTGGAACCGCTCGGCGAGGACTACTGGATGCGCCCGGGGGAGACCTTCATCGTCACCTCGTACGGCGACTACGGGCCCGGCCACCCCTTCGAGGTGCAGTACTGGCCGGACTCGGTGTCGGTCTGGTGCACCTCCTGGTTCGGCACCGTCTCGGACGACGAGGGCAACCAGCTCAGCAGCGGCTACCAGCGCCCCGACGGGGCCTATCCCCGCTAGGCCCTGTCCGGCCGATCCCGCCGGGCCCGCGACGCCGTGCCCGGGCTCCAGAAGCGCCCGAGGTGATGACGGCGCGAAAGCGGACAGGCCCTCACCCGGGCGGGTGAGGGCCTGTGGTGCCGGCCGGGTCGGCCAGCGTCAGCGCGACTGCTGGGCGGGCACGCCCATGGTGTCGTCGTTCGGCAGCGAGGCGGCGGCCACGGCCGCGCCGGTCAGCGTCGCCAGCATCTCGCGGACGTTGGTCAGCTGGGCGTTGATGCTGTCGCGGCGGTTGGTGAGCGCCGCCAGCTCGCGCTCGGATTCGCTGCGGATGCGGTCGGCCTTGGCGTTGGCGTCGGCCACGATGTCCTCGGACTGGCGCTGGGCCGTCTCGACGGTCTGGCGGGCGCGGCGCTCGGCGTCGGTGCGCAGCTTCTCGGCCTCCAGGCGCAGCTGCTCGGCCCGGTGCTCGATCTCGGCCAGGCGCTTCTCGGCCTTGGCCTGACGGGCGGCCAGGTCGCGCTCGGACTGCTCGCGGCGCTTGGCCAGGTTGGTCTCGAACTCCAGCGCGGCCTGGGCGGCCTTGGTGCGGGTGTCCTCGAAGAGGGCGTCCGCCTCCTCGCGCTTGTTCTGGGCGTCCTTGTTGGCCTCGGCGCGCAGCTGGGCGGCGTCGCTCTTGGACTTGTCGACGATCCGCAGACCCTCGTCCTCCGCCTTGGCCTTGCGGTCCTTGGCGTAGTTCTCGGCCTCGGTGCGGACCTGCTGGGCGGCGGCCTCGGCGAGCTCGCGGTGCTGCTCGGCGGCGCGGTGCGCCTCGTCGCGCAGGTCCTTGGCCTCCTCCTCGGCGAGTCGCAGGATCTTCTCGACCCGGGCGCCGAGACCGGCGTAGGAGGGCTCCTGCTCGACGACCGCCGCCTGGGCGGACTGGGTCTCCAGGTGGAGTTCCTCGATGCGCTTCTCCAGCGCGCTGATCCGGGTCAAGGCACTGTCACGGTCGGCCACCAGCTTGGTGATCCGCTCGTCGACCTGGGCGCGCTCGTACCCACGGCGCACCAGGTCGAAGCCGTGAGGGGAGTGACTGTCGCTCATGGGGTTCTGGGCTTCCTGTCGTCAAACCGCTGAGGTGGTTGAGGGAATCCTGACACGGTACCGGAGTGTCGGCGGCGATACGCCGTCCTCTCACGGACAATGACCGCCAATGTCCGCTCAATCGGGTGGTGAGCTCTTGGAGCGATTGCCACCCGACCGGGGGGAGCCAACTCCGGCACCCGCCTTGGCGCCCCCGTCCTTCTTGGTGCTGCTTCCCCCGTTGGCCTGGGCGACCGGTGACGGTGCCTCGAACGCCTCCAGGGCGGACAGCACGTCCTGGACCCTGGAGATCTCGGTGTTGATGTCCTTGCGGCGGCGCACCAGTTCGTCCAGCTCGCGCCGGCCCTCGTCGGTGACCCGCTTCGCCTCGGCCTTGGCCTCGGCGAGCAGCCGCTCGGCCTCCGCCTTCGCCAGCTCGATCTGCTCGTCCGCGGCCTCGTCGGCGTCCCGCAGCCGCTTCTCCGCCTCGGCGGCGGCCCGGTCCAGCCGCTCCTCGGCCTCGGTCTCGGCGGACGTGAGCTTTGTCTCGGCCTTGCCGATGAGCGTCTCGGCCCGGTCGGTGGAGGCGGCGAGCTTGGTCTCCGCCTCCTTCAGCAGGCCCTCGGCCTTGCGGACGGCGGAGATCCGGACCTTGCTGGCCTCCGCGGAGGCCTCCGAGGTCAGCTCGTTCGCCCGGTCCTCGGCGGCGGCGACCAGCGCCGCGGCGCGGTCCTCGGCCTCGGCGACGGTGGCCACCGCCTGCTCCTCGGCCTCGGTCAGCTGCTCCTGCGCGGCCGTCACCAGCGCGTCCACCCGCTCGCCGGCCGACTTCATGGCCGCCGCGTTCTCCTTGCGGGCGCGCTCGTGCAGCGCCTCCACCTCGGCGTCGGTGCGCTCGCGCAGCTCCTCGGCGCGCTCGCGGATCGCGGTCGCGTCCCGGCGGGCCTCGGCGAGCAGCGCGTCCGCGTCGGAGCGGCCCTTCTCGACCTCGCCCTGACCGGCCGCCTCGCCGGCCGCGACCAGCCGGTCGGCCTCCTTGCGGGCGGCGGCGACCATCGCGTCGGCCTGCTCCTCGGCGGCGGCGGTGGTGGCCAGCGCGGTGGTCTGCGCGTCCTCGCCGAGCGACTCGGCGTCCGCGAAGGCCTTCTCCAGAACGGACTTGGCCCGCTCGCGGGTGGCCTTGTCGAACTGTTCGGCGGCCTCCCGGGTCTGCTCGTCGTAGGCGTCGGCGCGGGTGCGGGTGGCGGTCTCGTAGCCCTCGGCCAGGGTGCGGGTGGCGAGGGCGTACTCCTCGGCCTCGGCACGCAGGCCGGCGGCCAGCTCCTCGGCGTCGGCGACGGTGCGGGCGCCCTGGGCCTCGGCCTCGGCCACCGTGCGGGCGGCTCGCGCCTCGGCGTCGGCGCGCAGCTGCTCGGCGGTCTCCTGGGCGGCGTGCAGCTCGGCCTCGGCGTCCGTGCGCAGCTGCTCGTCGTAGGCCCGGGCCTCGGCGCGCAGGCGGCCGATCTCGTTCTCGGCGGTGTCCCGCTCGGTGGCCAGCTCCAGCTCGGTCCGCTCGCGCAGGGCGGTGGTCTCGGCCTCGGTACGGGCCCGCAGGCCGGCGGTCTCGCGGTCGACGAGCTCGCGCTGCTCGGCGGCCTCCCGCTCGGCCAGGGCGCGCAGCTCGGTGGCGTACGCCTCGGCGGCCTCGCGCTGCTCGGTGGTCTCCCGGTCGGCCAGGTCGCGCTGCTCGGTGGCGTCCTGTTCGGCCGCCTCCCGGACCTCGGCGGCCTCCCGGGCGGCGGCGGCCTTGAGCGCGGCGATCTGCTCGGCGGCGGCCTCGTGCATCCCGGCCACCGACTGGCGGACCTCGGCGGCCTCCTCCTCGGCGACGGAGACCAGGTCGGCGCCCTCGGCCTTGGCGGCGGCGACCAGCTCTTCGCCGTCGGCCTTGGCCTGCTCCAGCTCGGCGGCGGCCTCGGCGCGGATGCCGTCGGCGGCGGCGCGGGCCTCGGACAGCGCGCGGCCGGCCTCGGCGCGGACGGTCTCGGCCTGCTCGTTGGCGAGGGCCAGTTCGGCGGCGGCCTTCTCGCGGGTGGCCTTGGCGTCCTTGGCGGCCTCGTCCCGGCGCCGTTCGGCGGTGGCCTCGGCCTGCTCCAGCGCCTGGTCGGCAGCGGTGCGCTGCTCGGTGGCGTAGGTGTCGGCCTGCTCGCGGACCTCGGTGGCGTGGGCCTCGGCGGCCGCGTGGGTCTCGGCGGTGTGCCGGTCGGCGGCCTCGTGGGCCGCCAGGGCGTACGTCTCGGCGGCCTCGCGGACCTCGGCGCTGTGCTGTTCGGCCGCTTCGCGGGTCTCGGCGCTGTACTGGTTCGCCGCTTCCTGGACCTCGGTGCTGTGGCGGTCGGCCGCCTCGCGGACCTCGGCGGTCTCCGCCGCGGTGCGCTGGGTGAGTTCGGTGGCGTGCCGGTCGGCTTCGGTGCGTACGCGTTCGGCGTGGGCGTCGGCGCTCTCGCGCAGTTCGGTGGTCTCGCGTTGGGCGAGGGCCCGCAGCTCGTCGGCGGCCTGCTCGGCCTCGGCCCGGGTGTCCGTGGCGTAGCCGTCGGCCTGCTCGCGGACATCGGTGGCGTAGGCGTCGGCGGCGGTGCGCTGCTCGTCGGCGTACGTGTCGGCTTGCCCGCGGACCTCGGCGTCGTGCTGTTCGGCCGCTTCGCGGGTCTCGGCGCTGTACTGGTTCGCCGCTTCCTGGACCTCGGTGCTGTGGCGGTCGGCGGCCTCGCGGACCTCGGCGCTGTGGCGGTCGGCGGCCTCGCGGACCTCGGCGCTGTGTTGATCGGCCGCCTCGCGGACCTCGGCGCTGTGCTGTTCGGCCGCCTCGCGGACCTCGGCGCTGTGCTGTTCGGCCGCCTCGCGGACCTCGGCGGTCTCCGCCGCGGTGCGCTGGGTGAGTTCGGTGGCGTGCCGGTCGGCTTCGGTGCGCACGCGTTCGGCGTGGGCGTCGGCGCTCTCGCGCAGTTCGGTGGTCTCGCGTTGGGCGAGGGCCCGCAGCTCGTCGGCGGCCTGCTCGGCCTCGGC
>NZ_JBHUAF010000038.1:0-35426 GCF_042789895.1 Kitasatospora sp. NPDC056783 | reverse complement strand
CCCGGGGCCCGTCTCACCGGCGGAGGGTGCCCCAGCCGTCGTCCTGAGCCCGGGAGCGGTTGAAGTACGGCACCCGGTCGGTGACGGCGTTCGGCAGCCGGTCGCCGACCCGGTCCGCGACCGCGCCGGCCGCCTTGCCGGCCACCGCCCCGGCCTGCTGCCGGGCCCGGTCGGTCGCGCCCTGCACCGTGGGGTTGCGGGCGATCTGCCGGGTGACCTCGGCGATCTGCTCGTAGCGCTGGCGCCCGGCCCGCGAGCCCAGGACGTAGCCGGCCGCGAAACCGGCGGCCAACGACAGCTTCCACATGATCGGATCCACCCTCTCCTGGCGGCTTCTGCCGCATTGCCCTACCCGTCCGTCGGGACGGCGAACCGTCCGCGCTCCCCAGCATCCCCGGCGCCGTCGCCGGGCGCGCGCGGGGCACGCCGGGCGGCAGTGCGCCGGCAACCTGGGAAAGCGATTGGCGGACCACCCCCCCGAGTGCGCTAATGTATGTCCCGCAGCGAGCGCCGAGGAGCCCGGGGAACCGGGGGCCGAGGCGCAAGCCGATCCCCCATAGCTCAATTGGCAGAGCAGCCGACTGTTAATCGGCAGGTTATTGGTTCGAGTCCAATTGGGGGAGCTCGGGAGAAGGTCCCTCCGGGGTCCTGTTCCCGTCCGTGGTACGGAAGTCGAGTACCGCGATCCCGCATAGCTCAATTGGCAGAGCAGCCGACTGTTAATCGGCAGGTTATTGGTTCGAGTCCAATTGCGGGAGCTGCGCCGGGTCCGCCCGGTGACTGCTCAGAGCGAAGGCCCCTCGGTCGACCGGGGGGCCTTCGTGTTGCCCGGGCACGGCCCGGCGCCGACGTGACGTGACGTGACGTGACGTACGCGACACCGCTCCGGCTCAGGTGGTCGCCTTCCGGTAGAGGTCGGCGACCCGCTCGTCGAAGGTGACGCTGTACGAGGTGCCGGGGGTGCTCCCGCCCTCCTGGTAGCCGCCGATCACGCCGACCACCGCGCCGTTGGAGGCGACCCAGGGGCTGCCGCTGGTGCCGTCCGTGTAGCCGCCGCAGTCGAAGCGCTCCTGGGTGGGGCTCTGCGAGCTGGTCCGGACCGCGCAGGTGATCGGCTCGTCGCTCTCGTTCGGGTAGCCGGTGACCGAGACGGACAGTCCGAAGCCCCGATCGGTGTCGATCGCGTTGCCGCCGACCGCGTCCTCGACCTGCCGGCCGTCGACCGGGCCGACCGTGACGAACGCCACATCGTACTCGGGGTCGTCGCCGACCGCCCAGCGCGGATCGACGGTGATCGCCTGCACCGGCCAAGTCCCGTACGGGGTGGATCCGTTGCGGTACCCCGGGGTGAACACCAGGCCGTCCAGCAGGCCGATCCGGCGGGTCTGCACGCAGTGCGCCGCGGTGACCAGCAGATTGTGCCGAGGGCTGCGCACCACGCTCGCGGTGCAGGCCCGCGGGCCCTGCGCGGTGTGGAGGGAGAGGGTGCCGACCCGGTCCCGGGCGGGGCTCTGCTGTGCGACCTCGGCGGTGGGTGTCCCGTCCTGCCCGCCGCACGCGGTGCCGGTGGCCAGCAGCAGGGCGGCCAGCGCCGCCGTTCGTGCCGTGCGCGCGGGCCGTGCCGGGCGGGGGGCCATCGGGGCTCCGTCTCGTTCCTCGGGGCGGGCACGGGGGCGTGCGTTCCGCCGGTCGTGAGGAAGATCTACCAGGCCGTGCCCGGCGGCGCCACCGCCGGGTGCCCGGTCAGCCCGTGGCGCGGTCGTACAGGGCCTGGACGCGGTCGCCGAAGTAGCTGCTGTACGAGGTGTCCGGGCTGTCGCCGCCCTCCTGGTAGCCGCCGATCACGCCGACCACGGTGCCGGTCCTGGTGGCCGGGTCGAAGTCGGTGACCCAGGGGCTGCCGCTGGTGCCGCCGGTGTAGTCGGGGCAGTCGATCCGCAGCTGGGTGGGGCTCTGCTGGGTGGTGGTGTTGGCGCAGGTGATCGGCAGGCCGCTGCTGCTCGGGTAGCCGGTGACCTTCACCGGGAGCCGGTAGCCCCGGTTGACGCCCAGTCGGTTGGCGCCGAGCACCTGCTGGACCTGTTGCCCGTTCCGGGCCTGGACGACCGCGAAGGCGACGTCCATGTCCGGGTCGGCGTGGTCGTTCCAGCCGTCGTCCACCGTGACGGCCAGCAGCGGCCAGACGCCGCTGGGGGTGTCGCCGTCGCGGTAGCCCGGGACGAAGACCAGGTCGCCGCGCCGGCCGAGCTTCGGGTCCCAGACGCAGTGGGCGGCCGTGACGATGAGGTTGAGCCCGGCGCTGTCGACCACGCTGGCGGTGCAGAAGTGGTCGCCGCCGGCGTTGCGGGTGAACACCGCCCCGACCAGGCCGTTGAGCACGGTGGGCTTGGCGGTGCGGGTGACGCCGGTGTGCCGCCCGGCCGCGCTCCTGAACCGCTGCCGGCTCCAGCCGTGGCCGTCCGCGGTGGCGGCGGGTGGTGCCGAGCTGACCGTCGGAGCGCCCCCGCCGGGACCCGCCGCGGTGGTGCAGCCCGCGGCCGACGCCAGCGCCAGGGCGAGCGCCGTGGCCGCCGCCGTCCCACGAGTCGTCATCCGCCCAGGCTGCCCTGGCCGGGCGCCCCGACGCCACCCGGGCTGCGCCGCCCGGGAGACGCGCGCCCCCGCACGGCCTCACGCGCCCTGCCGCGCCCCCGGCGCGCACCACGGGTGATCGACCGGCTATGCTGCCCGGGACGGCCTCGCTGGGGCCGTCTGCTGCTGACGTGTGCCGGTGACCGGCGTGCGCGGCGAACCGGGGCGGTAGCTCAGCCGGTTAGAGCAGGGGACTCATAATCCCTTGGTCGTGGGTTCGAGTCCCACCCGCCCCACTTCTTCTTCCCCCGGCCCGCGGTCGGCGGCCGTCTCCGAGAAGGTCCATGGCCGGCCCGAACCGGGTTTCGACGAGTGGAACTGTAGAGCAGGATCCCGTCCGCCGGACTGTGCCACGCCGCGTTTCGCCCGGCTCGGGGACATCCCTCCCGTGCCGGGGAGCCCGGACAAGGCTGTGGGGCCGTCACCGTTCGCCGGTGTCGGCCCCACAGCTTTGTCCGGAGCGGCTCAGCGGAGCTTGACCGGGGTGATGGTCAGCTCGCCGTTCTGGTGGCCCACCACGGAGACGGCCAGGTCCGGGAGCTTGCCCGTGGCCGCCATCGCCTTCAGGTCGGCGAGCAGCGGCGAGCCCGCGTCGAGGTAGAACCGCAGCGGCTTCCGCTCGGAGGCGGCGAGGTCGGCGATCTCCTGGGCACTGCGGCGGCCGATCGCCCACGCCCACAGGTGCGAGGTGCTGCCCTGGTTGCGGTCGAGCACGCTCAGCCAGAGGTTGTCCTCGATGCTGGCGTAGTCCGGGGCGGGGTCGTTCCAGACGCGGGAGCCGATGAGGGAGACCGGCAGCCTGCCGTCCTGCCCCTGCTGGTCGGCGGCGAGGGCGGCGATCCGCTGGGCCACGGCGAAGCTCGCGCCGGTGCCGCGCAGCTGGGCCCGGCCGGGGCTGCCCTGCCAGCCGGCCTGGCCGGAGTCCGGTTGGGCGTTGCTGAGGACGGCGAAGGACAGGCAGCCGGCGACGGCGACCACGGGCACGACCGAGCGGACCCGGGACCAGGCGGTCGGGCGCGCGCCGGGGGCCGGTGCGGTGCTCGGTCCGGCGAGCACCCGGCGGCCGAAGGCGGGAAGCAGGGCGGCGGCGAAGCAGATCACCCCGACGACCATCAGCTGCTGGATCATCTTCTCGTAGAAGTACGAGGTGGTGCCCGCCGTGCGGAGCTGGTACTCCATCACGCCGTAGCAGAGCAGCGAGACCGCGGCGAGCGAGATCAGCGCGACCCGGCGCGGGCGGTTGGCGCGCGCGCCGCGGGTCAGCAGGGCCAGGAACGCGGCCGCCACGAGGGGGAAGAGCAGGTGCCGGCCGACCGGGCTGATGCTGCCGGGAAGGGTCAGGACGTCCGCCGAACCGGCCGACTGGGCGTTGGTGTACGGCGGGAACAGCGCGAGGGCGCCGGCCACCGCGGCGGTCGTCAGCACGGTCCGCCAGTGCCGGAAGCACTCCCGCCGGTACATGACGGCCCAGGCGAGCAGGATCGCCCCGACGGCCGGCAGCAGCAGGTAGTGGCCGAAGGAGATGGCGACCGTCAGGGCGCCGAGCGCCACGACCTGCTCGCGGAAGCGGGGGAGCGGCCTGATCGCCAGGGCGAGCAGTACGGCGAGCAGCCCGAGCGCGAACATCGAGCTCAGGAAGCCCCGGTTCTGCAGCTGCGGCACCTCGGCGACGACCAGGTAGACGGCGGTGGGCAGGGCGACCGCGAGTGCGCGCCAGCCGCGCAGTGCCGGGCCGGCGACCCGCTGCACGGCCCACAGGACGGCGACCGCCAGACCGGCCGCGGTCGCGGCGAACAGCAGGACGAAGAGCGACATCTGGGTGAGCGCGGGGCCCTGGCTGGTACCGCCGTGCAGGAAGCTGGTGACCACGGCCAGCGTCAGGTGGCTGCCCGGAGGATAGGTGTCGAGGCCGAGCGTGACGGTGGCGGCGGCCTCGCTCTTGTGCAGGGCGGTCAGACCGCCCAGACGCATGATGGTGTCGTACACCGCCGCGTGCCGGCCGAGGTCCTCGAACGAGATGATCAGGGCCAGTCGCTCGGTGGCGTTCCGGTGGATGACCGGGTACATCGTGAACGCGACGGACGCGGCCGCCGGCAGCAGCAGGGCGAGGTCCCGGACGGGGACCAGCTCGCGCAGCCGCGCCGTCCACGGCCGCCGGGCCCGCCCGGTGGGCCGGGGGCCCTGGAGGAGCAGGGCGGCGGTCAGCGGCACGGCGGTGGCCTCGGAGAGCGCCACCGGGTGCAGGCCCCACGGCCAGTAGCCGGCGAGCAGGGCGAGCGCGCAGGTCCACCCGATCAGGACGCCGCCGGAGATCACCAGCCGGTCGAAGGCGGTGGCCCGGGAGCGGATCAGGGTCGCGGCGGCGTACCAGACCAGCCCGAAGGACAGCAGGTCGGCCGAGAGCAGGTGGAACAGCGGCGGGAGGACCACGAGGGCCGCGATGAGCCGGAGCTGTCCGGCGTCGGGCCGCCGGAACCGGGTCCGTGGGCGCCGCCGGTCAGCCCCCGTGCCCGGGCTCGTTCTGTCCGGTATGTCGACGGACTCGGCTGGCGCTGTCATGGATGCGATTCCCCCACACATGGTGCTGAGTAGGCAGACGTCAGGCTGCAGGTATGAACATTCGGACGGGTTGACAAGTCTGCCGCATCGGCGCCGGGTCGGTGGAATCGGGGGTCGGATGGCGCAACGGTGGCGTCGGGCGAAGAAAAAGTGATATCACTTTGACATCGGATGCGGATGCTCGCCGAAGGAGTCGCTCCCATGACCACATCGCGTTTCGCCGTCGAGGACGGCCCTGTCCTCGACCTCCCGGCCCCCAGGATCACCGAACGGGTGATCACCGGGGCGGCCGGTCTGCCGGTACTCGGCGCCACCCTGCTCGGCCTGCTCGCCGGGATCGGTTCGTTCGTCGCCGGTGCGGCCCGGATGGCCTCCCACGGCGGCGCGGTGGGCCTCGTCCTGGTGGTCGCCGGGCCGCTGCTGGTGCTCGGCTCGGTGCTGCTGATGTGCGGCCTGACGGTGGTCTCGCCCGGCCAGGCCCGGGTGGTGCAGCTGCTCGGCCGCTACCGGGGCACCATCCGCGCCGAGGGCCTGACCTGGCTGAACCCGTTCACCAGCCGCCAGCGGATATCCACCCGGATCCGCAACCACGAGACCGAGACCAGCAAGGTCAACGACGCGGACGGCAACCCGATCGAGATGGCCGCCGTGGTGGTCTGGCAGGTCGAGGACACCGCGATGGCGGTCTTCGAGGTGGACGACTACGCCGACTTCGTCGCCATCCAGACCGAGACGGCCGTGCGGCACATCGCCACCAGCTACCCGTACGACGCCCACCACGAGGGCCAGCTGTCGCTGCGCGACGGCGCGGACGAGATCGCGCTCAAGCTCTCCGCCGAGATCGCCGCCCGGGTCGCCTCGGCGGGAGTACGGGTCGTCGAGTCACGGATCACCAGGCTTGCGTACGCTCCGGAGGTCGCCCAGGTGATGCTCCAGCGCCAGCAGGCCGGGGCCGTGGTCGCGGCGCGCAGGCTGATCGTCGAAGGAGCCGTCGGCATGGTCGAGGAGGCGCTGGACCGCCTCGCCGAACGCGATGTCGTGGACCTGGACGAGGAGCGCAAGGCCGCCATGGTGAGCAACCTGCTGGTGGTGCTCTGCGGCGAACGCGGCACCCAGCCCGTCGTGAACACGGGTTCCCTCTACCAGTAAGGCGAGGCGTTGGCGACGGAACGGAAGAAGCTCCTGCTGCGACTGGATCCTTCGGTTCACGACGCACTCGCCCGGTGGGCCGCGGACGACCTGCGCAGCACCAACGCGCAGATCGAGTTCCTGCTCCGCCGCGCGCTCACCGACGCGGGCCGGATGCCCGGCGGCGCGGCCCGGCTTCCCCGGCGCGGACGCCCGCCCAAGAGCCCGTCCGAGGGGAGCCCGTCCGAGGACGGGCGGTCCGAGCGGGGTCCGGAGAGCGGAAGCCCGGACCAGGACTGACCGCCACGGCCGGGCACCCCACAGACCTTTCGGAGACCGACATGGACCTGCCCGCCACCCTCCCCGAGAAGCTGTACCTGCTCGCCCACGACCCGCGGCGCGGGCGCACCACCCAGCACTCCTCGCTCAACCTGCTGCTGCAGGCCGCGGCGCTGACCGAGCTGCTGCGCCGGGGGCTGCTGTCGGAGGACGGCCGCAAGGCCGTCGTCCGGGCCCGCGGCGCGGACGCCGAGGCCGGCCTCGACCCGTACAGCGCCCACCTGCTGGGCCAGGTCAGGGAGTCCCGGTCGCACAGCTGGAGCTGGTGGGTCGGCCGCGCCAAGGCCACCGGCCGCGACCAGCCGATCCGCCGGGTCCGGGACGGCCTGGCGGACTCCGGCCGGATCACCCTGCGACCGCACCGGGTGGCGGGCCTGTTCCCGGTGACCGTGATCACCCTGGACGACCCCCGGGTCCGCGAAGCGCTGGCGGCCTCCGTCACCGGGGCGCTGAAGAGGCCGCTCAGCCGGGTCGACCCGGCCGACGCGGCGCTCACCGCGCTGGTCGCGGCGGGGAGGCTCCGCTCGGCCCTGAGCGCCGGGGAGCGCCGGGAGCACCGCGCCCGGATCGCGAAGCTGGCCCCGGCGGCCGGTCCGGTCCCGCGCGCGCTCGGCAGGGCCCTGGCCTGGCGGGCGACGGGCCACTCGGCGGAGGCCGCGGCGTTGGGCTGACGGGCCGCCCCCGGGCTCCGCGCGCCCCGTAAGCTGGCCGGGTGCTCGAACCCGCCCTGCTGCCGACCCCGCTGGTGGACTGCACCGACGGGGTCTTCGCGCGGGCCGGGGTGGAGCTGCGGCTGAAGCGGGACGACCTGCTGCACCCCACCGTCCCCGGCAACAAGTGGCGCAAGCTGGCGCCCAACCTGGCCGCCGCCGTCGCGCAGGGCCACACCCGGCTGCTGACCTTCGGCGGCGCGTACTCGACCCACCTGCGGGCCGTGGCGGCCGCCGCCGGGGCGCTCGGGCTGGAGAGCGTCGGGCTGGTCCGCGGCGAGGAGCTGGCCGACCGGCCGCGCAACTGGTCGCTGCGGGCCGCCGAGGCCGCCGGGATGCGGTTGGAGTTCCTGACCCGGTCCGAGTACCGGGAGGCCACCGGCCGGGCCGACGCGGGCGGGGCCGGTACGGGCGGGGCCGTCGCAGCGGGAGCGGACGGCCGCTGGGGCCGCTGCCTGGTGCTCCCGGAGGGCGGCTCCAACGCCCTGGCCGCCGTCGGCGCGGCCGCGATCCCGGCCGAACTGCCCGACCTCGGCGAGCGGGACGTGGTCTGCTGCCCGGTCGGCACCGGCGGGACCCTGGCGGGCGTCGCGGCCGGCTTGCCGGCGGGCGCCCGGGCGCTGGGGGTGGCCGTGCTGCGCGGCGGTGAGGGCTACCTGGAGTCGGAGGTCGCCCGGCTGCACCGGGCCGCCTACGGGCGTGAGTTCGACAACTGGCGGATCGACCACGCGCACCACGGCGGCGGCTACGGCAGGGTCCCGGCCGAACTGGCCGTCTTCGCCGAGCGGTTCGAGGGCCGTCACGGCATCCCGCTGGAGCGCCGCTACGTCGCCAAGCTGCTGGCCGCGCTGGCCGGCCTGACGGCCGCCGGCGCCTTCTCGCGCGGCACCCGGCTGACCGCCGTCGTCACCGGGCTGCCGGACCCGGAGTAGGGCCCGGCGGCCCGGTGACGTGGCCGGGGGTCAGCCGAAGGTCAGGTCGGCGCAGGGGTCGGTGTCGGCGTTGCGGGTGTTCTCCGCTATCCCGGTGGGGATCCCGTTCGGGGTGGGGCCGGGGGTGGCGCCGGCCGCGGGGCCGGTCGGGGCGGCGGCGGCCGGGCTCGGGGCGGCCACCGAGTTGATCTGGGTGCCCGCCGAGCGGAAGTCGGCGCCGAGGGTGACGGTGATCGCCCCGGAGCCGGGCTCCTCGACCGCCTTGGCGCCCGGGAAGAGCGCCACGACCTGGTCGGCGGCGGCCTTCAGCGCGGGGTCGTAGGAGACCAGGGTGTTCTGGTGCCCGGGGGTGTTGTGGCCGAGCGTGATGTCCTGGAAGCCGCGCGCCTTGAGCGTCTCGGAGCCGGAGCCGGCCAGGCCGGGCGTGCCGACCCCGTTGACCACGGTGATCGGCGTCGCGGCCTGCTCCGGGGTGAGCGGGGTGTTCGCACCGGCCGGGTCGGCGCCGGGGGAGGCGACCGCCTGGCCCGTCCCGGCGGTGCTCTGCCCGTCCAGGGTGCGGTCCTCGCGCAGCAGCTTCCACAGGGTGTCGGCGTCCGGCTGGACCAGTCGCACCCGGTCGCCGGCGAAGCGCCAGGGAGCGGTGACGAACGAGACGTCGGAGAGCTTGATGTCCTGGACGGAGCGGGCGAAGTCCACCAGCTTCATCGCGGTGCCCAGTCCCTCGTCCACGGTGAGCGACTTGGTGGCCGCGTCGGCCAGCGGCAGCAGGGTGGGCAGTGAGAAGCCCTGGCCCTGGACCTTCTTGATCATCGAGGAGAGGAAGGCCTGCTGGCGCTTCATCCGGCCGATGTCGGAGTTGTCGCCGATGCCGTGGCGTATTCGGAGGTAGTCCACCGCGGACTGGCCGGAGAGCTTCTGGACGCCCTTCTTGAGGTGGATGCCGTACTCGTTGACGTCGTTGGGCACGCAGGCCTCCACGCCGCCGATGGCCTCGGACATCGTGGCCGCGCCCTTGAAGTCGACCACGATGGTGTGGTCGACCCGCAGCCCGGTGAGCTTCTCGACGGTGTTCTGGGTGCAGGCCGGGTTGCCCTTGGGGGAGAGGCCGACGCTGAAGGCCGAGTTGAACATCTGGTCGTTCTTCGGCTTCGTCCAGGTGCCGTTCGGCAGCTTGCAGGACGGGATGGTGACCAGGGTGTCGCGGGGGATGGAGACGCCGACGGCGTGCTTGTGGTCCGCGTAGACGTGGATCAGGATCGCGGTGTCCGAGTTGCCGACGCCCACGTCGCCGCCGCCCAGCGAGTCGTTGCCGTCCTCGCGGCTGTCCGAGCCGAGGAGCAGCACGTTGACCGGGACGGAGGCGCCCGGGGTGGCCGGGACGGGGGCCGGCGGGCGCTCGGTGGCGACACCGCCCGCGTCGAAGGTGGTGATGTTGTTGTCCAGCCGGTGGTAGAACCAGGCTCCGGCGCCCACCACCGACAGCACCAGCACGGCGGCCAGTCCGATCGCGGTCCGCAGGTAGCGGCGTCGGCGCGTGCTGCTGCTCATCCTCGTGCCCCCCGTCTTCAGGAAATTCCCAGCGTTCGATGTTCGAACGTTAGACGCTCCGGAAGGCGGTTCGGTTACCCCCCTGGGGCCTATGAACAGCCCGGAAACCTTGTGATGCTGGTCACGCGCCGGGCCCGGAGGCGCCCGTGAGCATTCGGCGGAGCAGATCGCGCAGGGCCGTGCGCTCCTCCGGGCCGAGCGCGGCCAGCGGCTCGCGGGCGAAGTTCAGCGACTCGCGGAGCTCTTCGGAGGCGGCCGCGCCGGTGTCGGTGGCGGCGACCAGCTTGACCCGGCGGTCGTGACGGTCGGCCTCGCGGGTGACGAAGCCCCGGGATTCGAGCCGGTCGACGATGCCGGTGATGTTGGACGGCTCGCAGCTGAGCGTCTGGGCGATCTGGCGCATCGGCATCGGCCCGCGCCGCAGCAGGGCGAGCACCTTGGCCTGGGCGCCGGTGAGCGAGCGGGCGGCGGCGGCGTCCTCGTACTCGCGGTGGAACAGCGCGACCAGGTTGGCCATCAGGTCGACGACCTCGCGGGTGATTTCGTCGGGCTGCGGCGCGGCGTCCTGGACCGGCTGAGTGCTCATGGCCGAGAGTCTACCTGAAAAGTTGACAGCATGAACCTTTCATGTCCATCGCTACTTCAGCTACTGAACCTTTCAGGTGCGTGACGCCACAGCCGCACCGACTTCAAGGAGTGCCTCGATGGCAGAGCGGGCCGCCCCGGTCGCCGAGCAGCTCGCGAAGGCCGCCCCCGAGGGCATCGACCTCTACTTCGGCAACGTCGGCGGCGGCCACCTGGAGGCCGCGATCGGCGCGTTGGACGTGCGTGGCCGCGCGGTGCTCCGGCCCGAGTTCGTCGCGGAGGTGTCCGGCCGGCTGCGGTCCGGTGAACTGCGCGCCGAGGAGGCCGTGGTGGACGGCTTCGAGAACGCCGTCGAGGCGTTCCTCGACCTGCTCCGCGGCGTCAACACCGGCAAGATGGTCGTCCGCCTGGAGGACTGACGTCACGTCAGGAGACTGACCGCCCCCGCCGCCCCGGCCGGGTGGCGGGGCGGTTCCCGCCGCGGCCCCGGCTGCCGGGCGCGGGGGGCCGGGGCCGCATTACCGCATTCCGTCCGGATCCGAAAGTGCGTCATCCATCTTGTGATGTCGCGCGGTACGGTGGTCCACCAGGCGATGGGGCCGTTCGGGGGAGAGATCCGGCCGAGGGGTAGACCTCGTTGAGGATTCGACTAGCATTGAGCGAAAGCCTGTCCGTTTTGCTCAAATTAGTAGCTTAATGTCGGCTGACGTGGGTAACTGCGGGTCAACTGTAGGCGCGAGGCAGCTGGGGAAGGCGACCCTCGTCCACAGCCTGGAGGTCCCGGTGACGACACGTGGAGTTCTGTACATCCACTCCGCGCCCCGCGCGCTGTGCCCGCACGTCGAGTGGGCCGTCGCGGGGGTGCTCGGTGTGCGGGTGAGCCTGGACTGGATCCGCCAGCCGGCCGCACCCGGGCATTGGCGTGCCGAGCTGTCCTGGCAGGGAGAGCTCGGCACCGCTTCGAAGCTCGCCTCCGCGCTGCGCGGCTGGCAGCTGATGCGGTACGAGGTGACCAGCGAGCCCTCCGCCACGGCGGAGGGGGAGCGGTACAGCAGCACGCCCTCGCTCGGCATCTTCCACGCCGTCACCGGCATCCACGGGGACATCCTGATCCCCGAGGACCGGCTGCGGGCCGTCCTGCTGCGCGCCCGCAGCGAGGGGGCCGACCTGGAGGCCGAGATCGCCCGGCTGCTCGGCAAGCCCTGGGACGACGAGCTGGAGCCCTTCCGGTACGCGGGCGAGGGCGCGCCGGTGCGCTGGCTGCACCAGGTGGTCTGACCGGCGGGGCGGGCACGACGAAGGGGCCGGCGCTCATCCACGCACCGGCCCCTCCGTCATGGGCGTCAGCGGGTGCGGAAGGCCAGCACCACGTTGTGGCCGCCGAAGCCGAACGAGTTGTTCAGCGCCGCGATCCGGCCCTCGGGCAGCGCGCGGGCCTCGCCGCGCACGATGTCCGCGTCCACGTCGTCGTCGAGCTCCTCGACGTTGATGGTCGGCGGGGCCAGCCGGTGGTGCAGGGCCAGCACGGTGGCGACGGTCTCGACACCGCCGGCACCGCCCAGCAGGTGACCGGTCATCGACTTGGTGGCCGAGACGGCGATGTGGTCGAGGTCGTCGCCGAGCTCCTTGCGCAGCGCCTTCAGCTCCGCGGTGTCGCCCTGCGGGGTCGAGGTGGCGTGCGCGTTGACGTGCACGATCTCGGCCTTGTCCAGCTCGTTGCGCTCGAACAGGTCGGCCAGCGCGCGGGCCACGCCGGCGCCGGTCGGCTCGGGCTGGGCGATGTGGTGGGCGTCCGAGGACAGGCCCTGGCCCACGGCCTCGCAGTAGATCCGGGCGCCGCGCGCCTCGGCGTGCTCGACCGACTCCAGCACGACCACGCCGGCTCCCTCGCCGAGGACGAAGCCGTCACGGGCCTTGTCGTACGGGCGGGAGGCGCGCTCGGGGTGGTCGTTGTTCTTGGACATCGCCATCATGTTGGCGAACGCGGCGATCGGCAGCGGGTGGACCGCGGCCTCGGTGCCGCCGGCCACCACGACGTCGGCGCGGCCGCTGCGGATCATCTCGATCGCGTAGCCGATCGCCTCGGCGCCGGAGGCGCAGGCGGAGACGGGGGTGTGCACACCCGCGCGGGCGCCGACCTCCAGGCCGACGTTGGCCGCCGGGGAGTTGGGCATCAGCATCGGGACGGTGTGCGGGGAGACCTTGCGGGCGCCCTTCTCCTTCAGTACGTCGTACTGGTCGAGCAGGGTGGTCACGCCGCCGATGCCGGAGGCGATGACGGTGCCCAGGCGCTCGGGGGCGAGCTTGGAGGACTCGTCGGTGGCGGGGGTCTCGAAGCCCGCGTCGGCCCAGGCCTCGCGGGCGGCGATCAGCGCGAACTGGGCCGAGCGGTCCAGCTTGCGGGCGAGCGGGCGGGGCAGGATCTCGCCCGGCTCGACGGCGGTCCTGGCGGCGATCTTCACCGGCAGGTCCTCGGCCCACTCCTCGGTCAGGGCAGCCACACCGGACTTGCCGGCGACCAGGTTCTCCCAGGTGCTGGCGGCGTCGGCGCCCAGCGGCGTGAAGGCGCCGATACCCGTGACGACCACGGTGCGATTTTCAGCGGTCACTGGTTTCTTCTTCTCTCACGTTGTGGGGGGGGTCGGCGGCGTGCCGAGGATGGGCCCGGCCGGGCGCCCGGTGAGGGCGTCCCGGCCGGCGGGTCGGCCCGGTCTGGTGAGCCGGGCCGACGAGGTCAGCCGTCGGAGGCGTGCGGGACGCCGGACGGGCTGGCCGAGTCGAACGAGTCGAACGAGTCGATCGATCAGGCGTTGGTGAGGATGTAGTCCACCGCGTCGCCGACGGTCTTCAGGTTCTTGACCTCGTCGTCCGGGATCTTGACGTCGAAGCGCTCCTCGGCGGCCACGACGACCTCGACCATGGACAGCGAGTCGACGTCCAGGTCATCGGTGAAGGACTTGTCGAGCGCGACATCCTCGGTCGGGATACCGGCGATCTCGTTGACGATCTCGGCGAGACCTTCCAGGACCTCGTCCTTGGTAGCCATACTGGCTGCTCCTCTTCGGTGTTGAACGCGTCCGGCCGGCGGCCGGACACAGGTTTGTGGATCGGGCGAATGCCCCCAATGGGGCGAGTGCGCCTAGGGGAGAGTAACGACTGCCGCGGCGTACACGAGACCCGCCCCGAACCCGATGATCAGGGCGAGGTCCCCGCTGTGGGCCTCGCCGCCCTGCAGCATGCGCTCCATCGCCAGCGGGATGGAGGCCGCGGAAGTGTTGCCGGTCTCGGCGATGTCGCGGGCGACGGGCACCGACTCCGGCAGCTTGAGCGCCTTGATCATGGCATCCGTGATCCGCATGTTGGCCTGGTGGGGGATGAACGCGCCGAGCTGGTCGGCGGTGATCCCGGCGGCGTCCAGCGCCTGCTGGGCCACCTTGGCCATCTCCCACACCGCCCAGCGGAAGACCGGCTGGCCCTCCATCCGCAGGGCCGGCCACTTGAGCTCCTCGCCCACGCCGTTGACCGCGTCGGGCTTGGCGAAGGCGGTGTCCCAGGCCTCGGTCTGGGTGATGAGGTCGGCCTTCGAGCCGTCCGATCCCCAGACCAGCTTGCCGATGCCGGGGGTGTCGGACGGGCCGACGATCGCGGCGCCGGCGCCGTCGCCGAAGATGAAGGCGGTGGAGCGGTCCGACCGGTCGGTCAGGTCGCTGAGCCGCTCGACACCGATGACCAGCACGTACTCGGCGTTGCCGCCGCGAATCATGCCGTCGGCCAGGCCCAGGCCGTAGCCGAAGCCGGCGCAGGCGGCCGAGATGTCGAAGGCCGGGGCGGTGCCGCAGCCGAGCCGCTGGGCGATCTCGGTGGCGACCGCGGGGGTCTGCTTGAAGTGCGAGACGGTCGAGACGATCACGCTGCCGATCTGCTCGGGCGTGATCCCGGCCTGGGCGATGGCCTTGCCGGCCGCGTGGAGCGACATCTCGGTGACGGACTCGTCCGGGCCCGCCCAGCGGCGCTCGGCGATCCCGCTGCGGGTGCGGATCCACTCGTCCGAGGAGTCGATCCACTCCAGCACCTCGGAGTTGGGGACCACCCGGACCGGGCGGTAGCCGCCGACACCGTGGATGCGTGAGTACCGCGCGCCGGTCACCGGACGGATCTGGGGCTTGGTCATGCCTGCTTCTCCTGCTCCTGACCGCCGTGCTCCGCGACGAGCTCGCGGGCCTTGTCCAGATCGGCGGGGGTCTTGAGGGCGAGTGTGGCCACACCCTTGAGGTTGCGCTTGAGCAGCCCGGTGAGGGTGCCCGCGGGGGACAGCTCGATCACGGCCGTCGCGCCCAGCTGCCCGAAGGTCTCCATGCAGAGGTCCCAGCGGACGGGGTTGGAGACCTGCGACACCAGGCGCGCGAGCACCTCGGCGCCGGAGGCCACGACCTCGCCGTCCTTGTTGGAGACGTAGCGGACCTGCGGGTCGGCCGCGGTCAGCGTCGGGGCCAGCTCGGCCAGCCGCTCCACGCCCGGGGCCATGTGCTCGGTGTGGAAGGCTCCGGCCACCTTGAGCGCGACCAGCTTGGCGCGGGTCGGCGGGTCCGCCTTCAACGCCTCCAACTGGTCCAGCGTGCCGGCGGCGACGATCTGGCCGCCGCCGTTGTTGTTGGCCGCGGTCAGGCCGTGCTCGGCCAGCTTCGCGGCGACCTCCTCCGGCTCGCCGCCGAGCACGGCGAGCATGCCGGTCTCGGTGACGGCGGCGGCCTCGGCCATGGCCCGGCCGCGCTCGCGGACGAAGGTCAGCGCGTCGCGGGCGGTGAGCACTCCGGCGCCGGCGGCGGCGGTGATCTCGCCGACGCTGTGGCCGGCCACGGCGCCGACCAGCTCACGGGCGGCGACCTCGTCCGGGAACAGCTCCCGGGCGGTCATCAGACCGGCGGCGACCAGCAGCGGCTGGGCGACGGCGGTGTCCTTGATCTCCTCGGCGGACGCCTCGGTGCCGGCGTGCACCAGGTCGAGCCCGGCGACCTCCGACCAGCCACGCAGGCGGTCGGCGACACCGTCCAGCTCCAGCCAGGGGCTGAGGAAACCGGGGGACTGGGCACCCTGTCCAGGGGCGACGATTACGAGCACGGTTCAACCCTCTCTCGCCAGGCACCCAGGGGCGGGTAGGCGACGGTAACGAAGAAAACCATCCGGGATTGTATGGTCCCTACACTCGAACTAGCCCTGATCCCCGACGGTGTCCAGCCGGCCGAGAGCGAGGGCGATCCGCAGCGTGAACGCCGAACGTACATCCGACGGGGCGTATCCCGTGACGTCAGTCACACGTCGTAGCCGGTAGCGCACCGTGTTGGGGTGGACGAAGAGCATGCGGGCCGCGCCCTCCAGCGAGGAGGCCTGCTCCAGGTAGACACTCAGCGTCTCCAGCAGTGCCGAGCCGGCTTCGTCCAGTGGTGTGTAGATCTCCTCCACCAGCTGGCGGCGCGCGGCCTGGTCGCCGGCCAGTGCCCGTTCGGGCAGCAGGTCGTCGGCCAGCACCGGGCGGGGGGCGTCCGGCCAGGCCGAACAGGCGCGCAGGCCGGCCGCGGCGGCGTGCGCCGAGCGGGTCGCGGAGAGCAGGTCGGGCACGGTCGGGCCGACCACCACCGGGCCCGGCGCGAACTGGCCGATCAGCGCCCGGGCGGCGTGCACCGGCTCCTTCTCGCCGCCGACCACCACCACCAGGCGCTTGCCCAGCACCCCGGTCAGCACGTTCAGCTTGGCGTACCGGGCGGCCCGGCGGATCGCCTCGACCACCAGCTCGCTGTCACCGTCCGGCGCGCTGCCCATCACCACCCGGACCTGGCTGGGCTGGCCCCAGCCGAGTGCCGCGGCGCGGGAGAGCACTCCCTCGTCGGCGTCGCCGGACAACAGCGAGTTGACCACCAGCGCTTCCAGCCGGGCGTCCCAGGCACCGCGCGCCTCGGCGGCCTGGGCGTACACCTGGGCGGTCGCGAAGGCGATCTCCCGGGCGTAGACCAGCACCGACTCGCGCATGTCCGCCTCGTCGCCGGGGGCGGCCACCTCCTCGATGGCCTCCTCCATCACCTCGATCGTGGTGCGGATCAGCTCGACGGTCTGGCGCAGGGTGATCGCCCTGGTCAGCTCGCGGGGGGCGGTGCCGAAGACGTCGGTGGAGATCGCCTGGGCGGCGTCCGGGTGGCGGTACCACTCGGTGAAGGCGGCGATGCCGGCCTGGGCGACCAGTCCGATCCAGGACCGGTGCTCCGGCGGCATCCGCCGGTACCAGCCGAGCTGGTCGTCCATCCGCGAGATCGCGGCGGTGGCCAGCTTGCCCGAGGACTTCTCCAGCCGCTTGAGCGTCGCCGCCCGGCGCTCGGCGCGCTCGGCGGCGTTTCTGCGCTCCTGCGCGGTCAGGCGGGGCGCCGCGCGACCGGGGCGGTCACGGCCCGGCCGCGCGGCCGGGCCCTTCCCGGCGGCTTCGGGCGCGGGGCTGGGACTGGGTTCGCTCTTGGAGTTCGCGGAAGCGGCTGGCACAAGGACAAGACTGCCTCACGCGGGTGACTGCTCGTGCACACCCCCCGGTGGAGCGGTACGGTGGCCCGCGTCACACTCCGGGCGCCACCCGTTACGGTGGGGGCGTGACCGAAGCCGTTGACCGCCCCCGCGCCGACCTGCGCCGCACCGCCGAGCGCTACCGCTCCGCCCCGGCCGAGGGCGTCGAGACCAGGCACGCGTTCTCCTTCTCCGGCCACTACGACCCGAAGAACACCCATTTCGGGGCGCTGCTCGCCTGCAACGAGGAACTCCTCGCCCCCGGCGCCGGGTTCGAGGAGCACAAGCACCGGGACACCGAGATCCTCACCTGGGTGCTGGAGGGCGCGCTGGCCCACCGGGACTCGCACGGCCACGGCGGGGTGGTCCGCCCGGGGATGGTCCAGCACCTCAGCGCGGGCTCCGGGGTCACCCACACCGAGCGCAACGTCGGCGGCGCCGACGGGCCGGTGCGCTTCGTCCAGATGTGGCTCCAGCCGGACGAGTTCGACGCGGCCCCCGCGTACGGCCTGCGCAAGGTGGAACCCGCGGACGACGGGTTGACGCTGCTGGCCTCCGGGCTGGCGCGCGACGCCGGGACGCGGGCGCTGCGGCTGCGCCGCGGCGACGCCGCGCTCTGGCTGGTCACCGCAGGGCCGTGGCAGCCGCTGCCGCGCCTGCCCGACGCGCCCTGGCGGTACGCCCACCTGACGGCCGGCTCGCTGGGCTACCGGACCGTCCCGGGGCCCAAGGGCGGCGGCCGTTCGATGGTCCCCGGCGACAGCGTGCGGATCACCGGCGAGGCCTTCACCGACCCGGCGGCGGGCGAGACCGGCGCGCAGCTCCTGCTCTGGGAGATGCACTCGCCGGTCTCGTACGGCTAGCGGCTCAGGTCTTCGAGCACCGCGTCGGAGAAGGTCGGCCAGGCCTCGACCGCCCACGGGCCGAAGTCCCGGTCGGTGAGCGCGACGCAGGCCACACCGGCCCGCGGGTCGACCCACAGGAAGGTGCCGGACTGGCCGAAGTGCCCGAAGGTCTCGGGGGAGTTGGCGGTGCCGGTCCAGTGCGGGCTCTTGCCGTCGCGGATCTCGAAGCCGAGGCCCCAGTCGTTCGGGCGGTGGTGGCCGTAGGCGGGCAGCACGCCGTTGGTGCCGGGGAAGGCGACCTCGCGGGTGGCCCGCCGCACGGTGGACGGGTCCAGCAGCTTGGGCGACTGGAGTTCGGCGGCGAACCGGGTGAGGTCGGCGACGGTGGACAGGCCGCCGGCGCCGGCCGGGGACTTGTGCGCGGTGTTGATCAGGGTGTCGGTCATCCCCAGCGGCTCGAACACCGCTTCGCCGACGTACCGGGAGAACTCGATCCCGGCGGCCTCGGACAGCGCCCGCGCCAGCGCGTTGAATCCCGCGTTGGAGTAGAGCCGGCGGTTGCCGGGTTCGGCGAACACCCGGTCCTCGTCGAAGGCCAGGCCGGAGGTGTGCGCGAGCAGGTGGCGGACGGTCGCTCCGGGGGGCCCGGCCGGGTCGTCCAGCTCGAACACGCCCTCCTCGACGGCGACCAGCACCGCGTAGGAGGTCAGCAGCTTGGTCACCGAGGCGAGCGGGAACAGGTGCTGCTGCGGTCCGTGCGCGCCCAGCACGGCGCCGTCCGCCCCCCGGACCACCGCCGCCGCGGCATGGGGCACCGGCCAGTTCTCGATCATCCGCAAGCTCTCCATGGGGTCCGACTGTAGTCGGGGCGGGAAAACGGTGGCGGGCCGCCCGGGTGTCCGGCTTGCTTGGAGTGCACTCCAACTAGGTAGCGTCGTCCACGTCGCACAGGACAGGGGAAACGAGCGATGGCCGCACCCGCACGCATCGAGATCGACCTGCGCAGCTGCACCGAGGTGTTCAGCCGGCCGGTCGGCGATCCGGACCGGACACCGAGGCACACCATCGGCGAGGTCGCCGCCGCGAGCGGGCTGACCGCCCACACGCTGCGCTGGTACGAGCGGATCGGCCTGCTGGACCCGGTCGACCGGGTGGCGGGCGGCCAGCGCCGCTACTGCGACGCCGACCTGCACCGACTGGCCTTCCTGGGCCGACTGCGGCTGACCGGGATGTCGGTGGCGGACATGCTCAGGTACGTGGACATGGCCCGCCAGGGCGAGCGGACCTACCTGGAGCGGCAGCGGCTCCTGGAGGCCCAGCGCGAGGAGGTCCGGCAGCGGATCGCGGACCTCCGGGCCACCCTCGCCGTCCTCGACCACAAGATCGACATCTATGCCGGGAGGGTCGCCGACGCGGCCGACACCCCGGTCCCATGCCAGTACCACCACGCAGAGGAAGAGCAGAGCGCATGACTCAGCAGACCGTCCTTCCCACCGTCGAACTCGGCACCGGCGGCCCGCTGGTGGGCGTCCAGGGCCTCGGCTGCATGGGGATGAGCGAGTTCTACGGCCACACCGACACCGACGAGGCCCTCGCCACCCTGGACGCCGCGCTGGAGGCCGGCGTCACCCTCTTCGACACCGCCGACATGTACGGCTCCGGCCACAACGAGGAGCTCATCGGCCCCTTCGTCCGGGCCAACCGCGACAAGGTGGTCATCGCCACCAAGTTCGCCGTCGTGCGCTCGGAGCGGGACGCCTCGGCCCGGAGCATCAGCAACGACCCGGCGTACATCCGGACCGCCGTGGACGCCTCGCTGCGCCGCCTCGGCGTGGACGTGATCGACCTCTACTACATGCACCGCCGCGACCCGGCCGTGCCGCTGGCCGACTCGGTCGGCGCGATGGCCGAACTGGTGGCGGCCGGCAAGGTGCGTCACCTCGGCCTGTCCGAGGTGACCGGGGCCGAGCTGCGCGAGGCGCACGCGGTCCACCCGATCGCCGCGGTCCAGTCCGAGTGGTCGGTGTTCGCCCGCGACGTCGAGCGCTCGGCGGTGCCGGCCGCCGCGGAGCTGGGCGTCGCCTTCGTGCCGTACTCGCCGCTCGGGCGAGGATTCCTGACCGGCGCCTTCCGGAACGCCGAGGAGCTCCCGGCGGACGACTTCCGCCGTGCCATGCCGCGCTTCACCGGCGACAACGCGGCGGTCAACGCCGAACTGCTCGCCCCGCTGCGCGAGATCGCGGCGGCCCGCGGCGTGACGTCGGCCCAGGTCGCGCTGGCCTGGGTGCACCAGCGGGCCGAGGTGCACGGGCTGGCCGTGGTGCCGATCCCGGGCACCCGCAAGCGCGGCCGGCTCGCCGAGAACACCGCGGCGGCGACGCTGCGGCTGACGGCGGAGGAGCTGGCGCTGCTGGAGCCGGTGGCCGACCGGGTGGCCGGGAACCGCTACCCGGACATGAGTTCCACCGCGGCGGCCCGCGAGTAGCGGCAACTGCCGTGTGGGGCCGGCGAGTTCGGTGAGGACCTCGCCGGCCCCGGGTGGGGTGTCAGACGGTACGGCCGGTCCAGGCGGCCAGCCGGGTGTGGACGTCGGCGTCCTCGGCGACCGGCCGGACGGCGCCGAACGGGACGCCCGGCACCCGCCGTTCGGCCGGCAGCGCGAACTCGGCGACGGCCAGCGCGGCCCGCGCCAGGTCGTCGTCCAGGGCGAAGCCGCGGCCGAGGCTGGTGGCGATGTCCCCGGAGTGGGTCACCAGCTCCATGAGGTAGCCGCCCACCGCCATCGCGCCGGACACCTCGCCCCAGGGGGCGGTGGTCGGGCGGGTGAGCTTGGCGTCGTCCGCCCAGGCGGCGGTCACCCGGGCGCGGGCCCGGTCCAGCGCGGCCGGCCAGCCCTCGTCCGACGGGTCCTCGACGGCGGCCTCGACGTCGAGGGCGCTGCCGCCCTCGCCCATGTAAGCGAACCGGTGGATGCCGCCGACCACGTGGTTCAGCAGCAGGCGCAGGGTGAACTCGGCGCAGGGAGTGGGCCGGTCGAGATCGGCCGGGGTGATCGTGGCGAGCAGCTTCTCCAACTGGTCGAGGGCGGTCAGGTACTGCGGGCGGGCATCCTGGACGGCGTTCATCCGGGGTCGGCTCCCTGGTGTCGGGTGGTTTTTCGGGCTCGGAACGCAATCTCCCAGTAAAAGCTGACAACCGCCGTCAGGATTACTGGGATTCTTGGGACATGAAGGCCGACCGCCTGCTCTCGATCCTCCTGCTGCTCCAGACCCGCGGCCGGGTGCCCGCCACCGAGCTCGCCGAGCGGCTGGAGGTGTCCGTCCGCACCATCTACCGCGACGTCGACTCGCTCTCCGCCGCCGGGGTCCCGGTGTTCACCGAGCGCGGCCGGCACGGCGGCATCGGCCTGCTGCCCGGCTACCGCACCGATGTCACCGGTCTGACCGCGGACGAGGCCAGGGCGCTGTTCGTGCTCTCCGCGCAGGGCGCGCACAGCGACCTCGGACTGGAGGGCGCGCTCGGTTCGGCGCTGCGCAAGGTGATGGCGGCGCTGCCGGCCCCGCACCGGCCGGTCGCCGAGCGGGTCAGCGAGCGGATCCTGGTCGACCCGGCCCGGTGGATGCAGACCCCGGCGGCCACCGGGCCGGACCTGGGGGAGCTGCAGTACGCGGTCTTCGCGGACCGGCGGCTGCGGCTGCGCTACCGGCACGGCGGCGCGTCCGCGTCGGTGGAGTACACCGTCGACCCGTACGGGCTGGTGAGCAAGGCCTCCGTCTGGTACCTGGTGGCCGACCTGCACGGCGAGCCGAGGCTGTTCCGGGCCGACCGGGTGCTGGCCGCCGACACCACCGAGGAGGCGGTGCGGCGCCGGGCCGGGGTCGGGCTCGGCGACGTCTGGTCGGTGCTGCGCGAGCAGGTGGAGCGGCTGCCGAAGGACGTGCGGGCACGGGTGCGGGTCCGGCGCGGACGGCTGGACATGTTCCTGCGCATCCACGGCGGCCGGGTGACCGCGCCGCCGCCGGAGTCGGGTGCCGGGCCGGCCGAGGAGTGGGTCGAGGTGTCGATGGCCTTCCCGGCCCTGGCGGCGGTCCGGACGCTGCTGGCCTTCGGGGCGGAGGCCGAGGTGCTGACCCCGCCGGCCGCCCGGCGCGAACTGGCCCGGGCGGCGGCGGAGGCCCTGCGGGTGTACCAGGGCGAGCCGGCCTGAGGGCACGGGCCGGTCCGGTGGGCCTCAGGAGCCCGGGTTGGCCCGGATCACGTCCTGGTAGCGGCCGAGCGAGATCGCCGCGAAGTTGCGCAGGCTGTCGGTGCCCTCGGTGAGGTAGCCGTTGTGGCCCGAGGCGCGGGCCGAGGAGATCTGTTCGGAGCCGAAGCCGCTCGCCGTCGGGTCGGCGCCGTGGCCGAGCCCGCCGACCTCCAGGAACGGCACGTTGCCGATCCAGTCGCTGGGGTTGCGGGTGGCCCAGACGTGCACGCCGGCGCCCAGTTCGGTGGTGCTCTGCACGCCCATGCCGGGGCTGCCGAAGACCACCAGGTCGGTGATGCCGGAGGTGTCGGACGGCGAGGAGGCCGCGCGCGGGATGTCGGGGGCGGCGGTGCCGCAGACCACCGAGCCGTACGAGTGGCAGAACAGCGACGGCGGCGCGTCCGGCCGGCTGGTCTCCCTGAGCCCGGCGAGCAGCCGCTCCAGCCGGGGGGCGGCGACGTCGGCGAGCCGGGAGGTGGCGGCGTCCGGGCCGAGGCCGGAGGGGGTGACGTAGCCGGTCCAGGAGATCACGGCGGTCCGGGTGTTCGGGGCCTGGCGCTGCTGCTCGGCGTAGAGGGCGCGGGCCATGCCGGCCGGGGAGCGCAGCGGGTCGGCGGCCTGGTCGAAGTGGCCGAGGTCGGCGTCCGAGCCGGGGACGACCACGGAGACCCGCTCGGCGTCGGCGAGGTCGCCCCACACCTCGGTGACCAGGCCGCGCCCGCGCGGGTCGAAGGCCAGGATCTGCCGGTCGGGGGCGAGCAGGTGCTCGACGTCGTTGGCGCGGGAGACGGCCAGCGCGCGGGTGTCGGAGTCCAGCGAGCGGTCGGCGGCGCGGGCCCGGGCCCGGTCGCGCTCGCCCTCCAGGGCGATCCTGTTGGCGCGGTAGCGCAGGTCCAGCGGGGCGCCGTCGTAGTTGCCGACGACCAGCGGGTACTCCTGGATCAGCCGGTCGAGCTCGGTGGGGGCGAGCGAGGCGAAGAAGCGCGCGGCGGCGGCCGGGGTGGTGGTGGCCGGGTCGGGCAGGGAGCGGCCGAAGGAGTGGTCCTGCACCCAGGCGGCGCTGCCGGCCGGAGGCGTGGAGATCGCCAGCTGTTCGGAGGAGACCGCGGCCGCGGCGGCGGAGGCTCCGGCGTCGGCGAGCACCGCGCAGCCGGCGAACGCCCCGATCAGTACCCGCTTCCAGCGTCGACGGTTGCGCACCGCACCAACTCCCTTGGGTCCGTCACCGTTTCGCGGGCGGCGCCCGGAGGGTGCGATAGCTCTGCTGACTTCCCTGCGCAAGCCTAGGGCGCCCGGAGGGGTGACGGGAACGCCTAAACTGTGGGATGGATCACATGAACCAGGGGTGTCCTGACGGCGTCCGGGAACGGCCGGGCGGGGGACCTCAAGCGGAGTGCCGGGCGTCGAATTCGCGGACCAGCCGCTTGGGCGCGGTCCGGCGCCAGGCCTCGGTGAGCAGGTCGAGCAGCTCCTCCCGGTCCACCAGGTCCAGCCGGACGCTCACCCAGCCGTGCCGTCCGACGTACGGCGCGGAGGAGAACACCTCGGGCTCGGCGGCCAGCAGTTCGGCCTGGTCCTCGGGGGACGCCTTGACGGTGACCCGGTCCCCGTCGGGCGCGCCCATCGCGAAGATCCGGCCGCGGACCCGCAGCGTCTCGATGTCCCAGGTGGGCTCCTGGGCGGCCTCCGGCAGGTCCATCGCCATCGTGCGGAACTGGTCGAACGTCACCATGACGGCAGCGTATCGACAGCGCACCCGAGGGCGCGGACCGATAGGCCCGCGCCCCCTCGATGTGCCGAACACCGGCGCGCGTCACACCACGCCCAGCGCGTACGCCGCGAACAGCGCCGCGGCGGCCCCGGCCAGCGCCTTGCCGCCCCGGGAGAGGGCCGTCCACGGGCCGTCGAACCGGCGGGTGAACCAGCCGACCGCCACCAGCGCCGCGCCGAACAGCGGCAGCAGCGCCAGCCGGGCGGCCACCCAGCCGAGCGAGTCCGGCGCGGTGGTCAGCCCCGGGACGGCGCCCAGGCCGGCCGCGCCGGGCACCGCGACGGCGAGCATCGCGCTCTGGTGCCAGCAGAAGACCGTCATCGCCGACAGGTTGACCACCACGACCGGCAGCCACAGCAGCGGACGGCGGGTCAGCAGCCGGCCCAGCCGCTCCCGCAGCAGTACCGCGGCGCCGCACTGGAACGCGGCCAGGGCGAGCACCAGCAGGGACGGCGGGTGCGAGTTGGTGCGCGCCTCCCCGGGCACGCCGACCATGCTGGCCGGGTAGTGGAAGACCAGCAGCAGCGCGGCGAACAGCGCGCCGCCGCCGAGCAGCAGCACCCGGGCGGCCGGACGGCGGAGCCGGCCCTGGGCCCAGAGCACGCCCAGCTGGTAGCCGAACAGCCAGCCCGGCAGGATGTTCAGCAGCGCGACCCAGGACGGCACCGCCGCGGCCCACGGCCCGTACCGCAGCAGGTCGACGACGGCGACGCAGAGCACCGGCAGGCCCGCCGACCAGCCGCCCAGCCGGCGCCCGGCGGCCACGCAGAGCGGGGTGAGCGCCGTCAGCCCCAGGTAGACCCCGATGTACCAGAGCGGCTGCACCACCAGCGTCGCGCCGGTGCGCACGGTGTCCGCGGGGACGCCGAGCGCGGGCAGCAGCGGGATCAGCGCCGCCCAGACCGCCGCCACCCCGAGCACCGGGCGCAGCAGCCGGACGGCACGGGCCCGCAGCCAGCCGCCGGGGGTGACGCCCCTCTCCCGGGCCCGCTCCAGCGAGCGGACCGAGGAGTGGCCGCCGACCAGGAAGAACACCCCGAGCATCTGGAGCACCCAGCTGAGCGGGGCGAAGCCGCCGAGGTGGGAGAGCGGGCTCGCGTTGTGCAGGGCGCCGTCGGGGGAGCGGGTGAAGCCGCCGAGCATCCAGTGGCCGAGCGGCACCGCGAGCAGGGCGAGGGCGCGCAGCCCGTCCAGGGCGCGGTCGCGGTCGGCCGGGGTCTTCGCGTCGACCCGGGCGGCGGCGCGGCGCAGCGCGCTCGGCGGACGGGTGGCCGGGGTCGCGGCGCTCGGCGGCCGGGTGGTCAGGGTGTCGGCCATGGTGGTGCTCCTTCCGGTGCGGGGCGGGTCAGCCGCGGCCGAGCGCGACGGCGGCGTAGGCGGCGAGGGAGGCGGTGCCGGGGGCGAAGTAGCCGGTGTGGCCGTGGGCGCCGGTGGCGGGCAGCGGGTGGGCGCCGAAGCCGGGACCGGTCGGGTCGGCGCCGTGGCCGAGGCCGAGCAGCCGGACGTTCGGCACGTCGCCGATCCAGTCCGAGCCGTTGCGGGCGGTGGCCCAGAGCGGGACGCCCGGGTCGAGGTCGGCGGCGGAGTCGACGCCCATGCCGGGCGAGCCGAGCACCACCATCCCGGAGGCCTGTGCGGGGGTGGGGCGGGCCAGGCCGCAGACCACCGAGCCGTAGCTGTGGCAGAACACCGTGGGCGGGGGCTGCGGGGTGCTGACGGCCAGTCCGTCGAGCAGCCGGGCGAGGCGGGGGGCGCCGGCCCGGGCCAGGTCCTCGGTGGCGGCGTCCGGGCCCAGGCCGAGCGGGGTGGTGTAGCCGGCCCAGGCGATCACGGCGGTCTGCCGGCCGGTGGCGTCCAGCAGGGCGCGGGCCATCCCGGCGGGGGTGCCGTACGGGTCGGAGGCGCGGTCGAAGCGGAGCAGGTCGATGTCCGAGCCGGGGACGATCACGGCGGTGCGGCGGGCGGTGGCGAGGTCGCCGAACACCTCGGCGACCTGGCCGCGGCCGCGCGGGTCGAAGGCGAGGACGTGCCGGCCGCCGTCCAGCAGGGCGCGGTAACGCTCGGCGCGGGTGCGGGCGGCCTCGTGGTCCTGCGGGGTGAGGGCGGGGTCGGCGGCCCGGGCGAGTTCGCGGGTGCGTTCGGCGGCGAGGGCCAGGGCGTTGGCCCGGTACCGGAGCGGGACCGGGGCGCCGTCCAGGTTGCCGACCACCAGCGGGTGCCGGGCGGTCAGGGCGTCCTGTCGGGCCGGGCTCAACCCGGCGAAGAACGCGGCGACTTCGGCCGGTGCGGCGGTGGCCGGGTCGGGCGGCCGCGGGCCGGGCGAGGTGTCGGCCGTCCAGTCGGCGCTGCCGGGCGGCGGGCCGGTGACGGCGGTCTGGGTGTCGGCGGCCCAGCCGCCCGCGCCCAGTACGGCCGCCAGCGCCACGGCGGTGGCGGCGACCGCCCGCCCGAACCGGAACCTGCGCATCGTCCTGCTCCCCTGGTCGGTTCGGCAGCCGCCCCGGTGCGGCTGCCGATGGAGGAGAAGGTAGGAACGCGACGGCCCCGCGGACATCACACCGCGGGGCCAACTCCCGGGTGCTACCGGGGTATCAGCGGGTTCACCGCCCGGGGGTCACCAGCCCGGACTCGTAGGCCAGCACCACCGCCTGGGCGCGGTCGCGCAGGCCGAGCTTGGCGAGGATGCGGCCGATGTGGGTCTTGACGGTCTGTTCGGCGAGCACCAGGTCCGCGGCTATCTCCTGGTTGGACAGACCGCGGGCGATCAGCTCCAGTACCTCGGTCTCGCGCGGGGTCAGGCCGTTGAGGCGCGTCTCGGGGGCGCGGCGCCTGGCCGGGCGGGTGCGGGCGAAGTCCTCGATCAGCCGGCGGGTCACCGAGGGGGCGAGCAGCGCCTCGCCGGCCGCGACCACCCGGACCGCGGCGATCAGGTCGGCGGGCGGGGCGTCCTTGAGCAGGAAGCCGCTGGCCCCGGCGCGCAGCGCCTCGTACACGTAGTCGTCCACGTCGAAGGTGGTCAGCATCAGCACCTTGGGCCGGTGGGCGCCCGGCACCGGAGGGTCGAGCAGTCGCCGGGCCGCCTCCAGGCCGTCCATGACGGGCATCCGGACGTCCATCAGCACCACGTCCGGGTGGGTGCGGCCGTTGACCTCCAGGGCCTGGGCGCCGTCCGCCGCGTCCCCGACCACGTCGATGTCGCTCTGGGCGTCGAGCAGGGCCGCGAAGCCCGCGCGCACCATGGCCTGGTCGTCGACGATGATCACGCGGATGGTCATGTGGTGCGCTCCCGGGGGGTGTCGCGGCGGTCGAGGGGTAGGGCGGCGGCCACCGTGAAGCCGCCGTCCGGCAGCGGGCCGGTGTCCAGCCTGCCATCGACCAGCCGGACGCGTTCGCGCATTCCGACCAGTCCCTGTCCGGTGCCTTCGGCCGAGGCCTCCAGGGACTCGGTGCGTTCCGGCGGCGGCGAGTTGACCACCGTCACCAGCAGCACCGGGCCGTCGGTGGCCAGCGACACCCAGGTCCGCGCGCCGGGGGCGTGCCGCACCACGTTGGCCAGCGCCTCCTGCACGATCCGGTACGCGGAGAGGCTGACGGCCTGCGGCACCCGGTCCACCACGCCCGGCTCCACCGTCAGCTCGGCCGGCACCCCGGCCCGGCCCACCGTCTCGACCAGCTGGGCGAGTTGGCCGACCCCGGGCTGGGGGGCCTTCTCCCCGCCGGACTCCTCGCTGCGCAGCACGCCGAGCAGCCGGCGCATCTCGGCGAGCGACTCGCGGGCGGTGCCGGCGATCGCGGCGAACTCCTCGGCGGCCTCGGCCGGCACCTCGGGCATCCGGTACGGCGCGCTGGCGGCCTGCACCGCGATCACCGACATGTGGTGCGCCACCACGTCGTGCAACTCCCGTGCGATCCGGGCGCGTTCCTCCAGCAGGGTGCGCCGTTCGCGCTCGACCTCGCTGATGTGCTCCTGCTCGGTGAGCAGCCGGCGGGCCTCGGCGCGGTCCCGGACGGTCCAGCCGAGCAGCAGGGCGCCGCCGCTGAGCGCGATCAGCAGCATGGTGGAGCCGTCGCCGGAGTGGGGCAGGCCCAGCGTGGTGGTGAGCGCGGTGAGCAGGACGGTGGCGACCCAGGCCGAGAGCAGGGTGGCCCGGCTCTCCCGCAGCGCGAGGGCGAGCATCAGGACGACGTACGCGATGATCATCGGCGCCGTCCACGGCCAACTGCCCATGACCTGGGTGTGGCGGGCCGTGATGGCGCCGGTGGTGACCAGGGTGGCGGCGCTGATCCACCAGGCGGCGAGCGGCCGGGTGATGGCGAGGAGCAGCGGTGTGGTCTGGGCGACGGTCAGCGCGCCGGCCACCGGCAGCGCCATGTCGTAGAAGCCGACCAGGTTGGCGATCCCGGTGGGGATCAGCGCGATCTGGAGGATGACGGCGACGACGTACGGGAGCGGGCGCACCCAGCGTCGGCGGGAGTTCCCGAGCAGCGGGGTGTCGTCCTCGCTCGGGGTGGTCAGGTGGTGCCGCAGGGCGCGCAGCACGGACCTGGGGCTGTGGGCTCCGGCGGGTGTGTTCATCCGGGTCAGCCTAGGAAGGGCGGGCCCGCCGGGCGTCGCACCGGAGTTCTGACTTCCGTGTCATACCCGGGTATCGGGGTGATACCCGGGTATGACACGGGAGTGCTGTCGGGGGCCGGTGTGGGCGGGTGTGGGCGGGTGTCTCAGGCGGGGTCGCGCCAGTGGCCGGCCAGGGCCGGGCCCAGGTGGTCGAAGTAGCGCTCGATCACGGTGACCATGCCCTCGGGGCCGGCCGGCAGGTGTTCGGCGCTCCAGGCCAGGTGGGCGGAGCGCAGCAGGCTGCCGAAGACGGCGGCGAGAACGGCCGGGCGCAGGTCCTCGGCCGGGTCCAGGCCCTCGCGTTCGGCGAGCACCCCGACCACCAGCCGCTCCTGGTCGGCGACCCGGCGCAGGTGGGCGGCGAGCAGCGGGGGCGTCTCCTCGATGATCCGCATGAGTTCGAGGGCGCTGTGGATCGAACCCGGGCCGGAGGGCACCTGGCTGCCGAGGTCGAGCCAGGCCTTGACGATCGAGGCGCGCAGGGCCTGGAGCGGGGTCTCCTCGGCCGGCCGGTGGCGCAGGCACTCGATGAAGTAGTCCTCGGCCTCGGCCATCACGGCGAGCGCGACCTCGTCCTTGTTGGCGAAGTAGCGGAAGAAGGTGCGCTGGGAGACGTCGACGGCGGAGGCGATCTCGTCGACGGTCGTGCGGGCGAAGCCCTGGCTGAGGAAGAGCACGTGGGCGGCCTGGACCAGGGCGTCCCGGGTCTGCTGCTTCTTGCGCTCGCGCAGGCCGGGCACGCGCCCGGGGCCGTCCGGGCCGTCGGTGGTGCGGGGGGTGTGAGCGGCCATGGCGGGGGCCCTCCGGAGCACTGGGTGGGGCAGGTGGGAGAGCCCGATCTTAGCGCTCTGACAAATGTCAGCAATGGCCAGAAGTCACTGTTTGCCTATTGTCAGTAACTGACATAATCTCCCGAGGTGGCGCCCGTCGGGCCGGGGCACCTGTGGGGACGGGTGGGCCGGGGCGCCGCGGACCTGTCCTGCTACCAGCCATGCCCCCGGAGGGCCCAGATGAGTCAGTCCGTCGTGAAGAACTCCGAGGCGGACGCACCGCCGAATCCACCGTCGGGGGGCGGCCTCAAGGGGCACCCCTGGCTGACGCTGCTGACCGTCGCGGTCGGCGTCATGATGGTCGCGCTGGACGGCACGATCGTGGCCATCGCCAACCCGGTGATCCAGGAGAAGCTGAAGGCCGCCCCCTCCCAGATCCAGTGGGTCACCAGCGGCTACCTGCTGGCGCTGGCGGTCTTCCTGATCACCGCGGGCAAGATCGGTGACCGCTTCGGCCACAAGTCGACCTTCCTGGTCGGCGCGGTGGGCTTCGCCGCCACCTCGGCCGCGATCGGCTTCGCCGGCAACATCCAGACCGTGATCGCCTTCCGGGTGCTCCAGGGCCTGTTCGGCGCGCTGCTCCAGCCGGCCGCGCTCGGCCTGCTGCGCGGGGCGTTCCCGGTCGAGCGGCTCAACATGGCGATCGGCATCTGGGGCGGCGTGATCGGCGCCTCGACCGCGGCCGGCCCGATCGTCGGCGGTCTGCTGGTCGAGCACGTCAACTGGGAGTCGGTGTTCTTCATCAACATCCCGGTCGGCCTGATCGCGGTGGCGCTGGGCCTGTGGATACTCAAGGACGTCCGGACCGAGAACGCCGCCAAGTCCTTCGACGTGCCCGGCATCGCGCTGCTGTCGGTGGGGATGTTCGCCCTGGTCTTCGGCATCATCAAGGCCCCCGAGTGGGGCTGGGGCGACGCGCGGACGCTGCTGTGCCTGGGCGGCGCCGTGGTCCTCATGGTGCTGTTCGCGTTCTGGCAGGGCAAGGCCCGCGAGCCGCTGATCCCGCTGAGCCTCTTCCGCTCGGTGCCGCTGTCGGCGGGCGTGCTGCTGATGGTGCTGATGGCCTTCGCGTTCTTCGGCGCGATCTTCTTCGTGACCTTCTACCTCCAGAACGTGCACGGGATGAAGCCGGTCGAGGCCGGCGTCCACCTGCTGCCGATGACCGGCATGATGATCATCGGATCCCCGGTGGCCGGCATCGCGATCGGCAAGCTGGGCCCGCGCATCCCGATCGTCACCGGCATGCTGATCACCACCGTCGCGATGTTCGGCATGTCCACCCTGGACGCCGGCTCCGGCAACGGCGTGATGTCGCTCTGGTTCGTCCTGATGGGCCTCGGGATCAGCCCGGTCATCGTCGGCGCCACCGAGGTGATCGTCGGCAACGCCCCGATGGAGCTGTCCGGCGTGGCCGGCGGCCTCCAGCAGGCCGCGATGCAGGTCGGCGGCAGCCTCGGCACCGCGGTGCTGGGCGCGCTGATGGCCGCCAAGGTCGGCGACGTGCTGCCCGGCAACTGGGCCAAGGCCGGCCTGCCGCCCGTCGAGGGCCAGGCGGCCGACGGCCTCAAGCAGGCCGCCCAGCTCGGCATCGTCCCGCCGGCCCCGGCCGGCACCCCGCAGCAGGTGGTGGACGGGATGGCCACCGCCGTCCACGACTCCTTCGTCAGCGGCATGTCGCTCGCCTTCGCGGTCGCCTCCGTGGTGGCCTTCGCCGCCGCCGTGCTCGGGCTGTTCGCCCGCCGCGGCGCCAACGACGCGGGCCCGGCCGTGCACATCTGACACCCGGTACGCCACGGCCCCGGACCTCTTCGGAGGGGTCCGGGGCCGTCGTGCCGCCGAGGGGCGGTCAGACCCGGGTGAGGGCCACCAAAGGCACCGTGCGGGCCGGGGTGCGGAAGCCGGCGAACTGGGGCTGGGCGGCGATCTGGCGGGCCCAGAGCGCGTCGTGCTCGGCCGGGTCGACCGGGGCCGCCAGGGCCGGGTAGCGCTCGGTGCCGACCTCGACGGTCACCTCCGGGTGGGCCACCAGGTTGCGGTACCACGCCGGATCCCGCTCGCTGCCGCCGTTGGAGGCGAAGACCACCAGCCGCCCGCCGTCCGCGAGGTGGACCAGGGGAGTGGTGCGCGGCTCGCCGCTGCGCGCGCCGACCACGGTGAGCAGCAGCAGCGGCATCCCCGCGAGCTCACCGCCGACCGTGCCCCCGTCCGCCCGGAACCCGGCGATCACCCGACGGTTGAACTCGCCCGCGCCGTCGGCGGGTTCGGGGTGCCGCCCGGCGGAACCGGACCTCGTCTCGTTCGTCATGCCGGCGAGCGTAGGCCTTCTCACCGGTGTGAAGGCCAACTCCGACACGCGCCGAAGGGCCGGACCCCGGGAGTCCGGCCCTTCGGTGACTACGGGCTGATCAGGCGTCGCCGCCGGCGGCACCCGGGTCGGCCGCGGCCACGTCCAGCAGCTGGTAGCGGTCGATCGCGTCCTTCAGCGCCGAGCGGTCGATCTTGCCCTGCTTCGCGAGCTCGGTGAGCACCGCCAGGACGACCGACTGCGCGTCGATGTGGAAGAAGCGACGGGCCGCGCCACGGGTGTCGGCGAAGCCGAAGCCGTCGGCGCCCAGCGACTGGTACTGGCCCGGCACCCAGCGGGAGATCTGGTCCGGCACGGCGCGCATCCAGTCGGACACCGCGACGACCGGGCCCTCGGCACCCTGGAGCTTCTGGGTGACGTACGGCACGCGCTGCTGCTCCTCGGGGTGCAGCAGGTTGAACTCCTCGGCCTCCACCGCGTCGCGGCGCAGCTCGTTCCAGGAGGTCGCGGACCAGACGTCGGCCTTGACGTTCCACTCCTCGGCGAGGATGCGCTGGGCCTCCAGGGCCCACGGCACCGCCACGCCGGAGGCGAGGATCTGGGCCGGGATCTGGCCGGCGGTGCCCGGCGCGTACTTGTGCAGACCCTTGAGGATGCCCTCGACGTCCACGTTCTCGGGCTCGGCCGGCATCTTGATCGGCTCGTTGTAGACGGTCATGTAGTAGAACACGTCCTCGCCGTGCGGGTGTTCGGCGCTGGAGCCGTACATCCGCCGCAGACCGTCCTGGACGATGTGCGCGATCTCGAAGCCGTACGCCGGGTCGTACGCGACGACGCCGGGGTTGGTCGAGGCCAGCAGCTGCGAGTGGCCGTCGGCGTGCTGGAGGCCCTCACCGGTCAGCGTGGTGCGGCCGGCGGTGGCGCCGATCACGAAGCCGCGGGCCAGCTGGTCGGCCATCTGCCAGAACTGGTCGCCGGTGCGCTGGAACCCGAACATCGAGTAGAAGACGTACACCGGGATCAGCGGCTCGCCGTGGGTGGCGTAGGACGAGCCGGCGGCGATCAGCGAGGCGGTGCAGCCGGCCTCGGAGATGCCGTCGTGCAGCATCTGGCCCTTCGGCGACTCCTTGTAGGCCAGGAGCAGGTCCCGGTCGACCGACTCGTAGGTCTGGCCGAGCGGGTTGTAGATCTTCGCCGACGGGAACAGCGAGTCCATGCCGAAGGTGCGGTACTCGTCGGGCGCGATCGGCACGAAGCGGTTGCCGATGCCCTTGTCCCGCATGAGGTCCTTGAGCACCCGGACGAACGCCATGGTGGTGGCGATGGTCTGGTTGCCCGACCCCTTCTTGACCGCCTTGTACGCGTCGTCGCCGGGCAGCTCCAGCTTCCGCGGGCGCACCTTGCGGGTCGGCACGTAGCCGCCCAGCTCGCTGCGGCGGTCGTGCATGTACTGGATCTCTTCGGAGTCGCGGCCCGGGTGGTAGTAGGGCGGGTAGCCCTCGTCGAGCTGCTTGTCGGTGATCGGCAGGTGCAGCCGGTCGCGGAAGCGCTTCAGGTCCTCGACCGTCAGCTTCTTCATCTGGTGGGTGGCGTTGCGGCCCTCGAAGTTGGGGCCCAGCGTCCAGCCCTTGACCGTCTGGGCGAGGATGACCGTCGGCTGGCCCTTGTGCTCGCGGGCGGCCTTGAACGCGGCGTAGACCTTCTTGTGGTCGTGGCCGCCGCGACCCAGGTGCTGGATCTGGTGGTCGGTCATGTTCTCGACCATGGCGCGCAGACGCAGGTCGCTGCCGAAGAAGTGCTCGCGGATGTAGTCGCCGGTCTCGGTGGCGTACGTCTGGAACTGGCCGTCCGGCGTGGTGTTCATCTTGTTCACCAGGACGCCGTCGCGGTCCTGCGCGAGCAGCGGGTCCCAGCTGCGGTCCCAGATGAGCTTGATCACGTTCCAGCCGGCGCCCCGGAACTGGGACTCCAGCTCCTGGATGATCTTGCCGTTGCCGCGGACCGGGCCGTCCAGGCGCTGCAGGTTGCAGTTGACCACGAAGGTCAGGTTGTCCAGGCCCTCACGGGCGGCCAGGGACAGCTGGCCGAGCGACTCCGGCTCGTCCATCTCGCCGTCGCCGAGGAAGGCGTAGACCTGCGAGTCGGAGGTGTCCTTGATGCCGCGGTGCTCCAGGTACCGGTTCATCCGGGCCTGGTAGATCGCGCCGAGCGGGCCGAGGCCCATCGAGACGGTCGGGAACTCCCAGAAGTCCGGCATCAGCCGCGGGTGCGGGTAGCTGGACAGGCCGTACGGGGCCTTCGACTTCTCCTGGCGGAACGCGTCCAGCTGCTGCTCGGACAGTCGGTCCAGCAGGAAGGCGCGGGCGTAGATGCCGGGGGAGGCGTGGCCCTGGAAGAAGACCTGGTCGCCCGACTCGCCGTCGGCGTCCTTGCCGCGGAAGAAGTAGTTGAAGCCGACGTCGTACAGCGACGCGGAGGAGGCGAAGGTGGCGATGTGGCCACCGACGCCGATGCCCGGGCGCTGCGCCCGGGAGACCATGACGGCCGCGTTCCAACGGGTCGCGTTGAGGATCTTCCGCTCGATCTCCTCGTTGCCGGGGAAGAACGGTTCGTCCTTGGTCGCGATGGTGTTGACGTAGTCCGTGCTGCGCATCTCGGGCACGGCGACACGCTTCTCGCGGGCGCGCTCGATCAGCCGCAGCATCAGGTAACGGGCACGCTCACGCCCCCGCTCGTCGATGGCCGCATCGAGCGACTCCAGCCATTCCGCGGTCTCCTCGGGATCGAAGTCCGGGACCTGACTCGGAAGGCCGCCAATGATGATCGGGTTGCGATCGGATCCGGAAGCCACGCTGTTCCTTCACTGTCGGTCGAAACTGAGGTGTGTCGCGCCGCCTCCATCGTGCTACCGCGCTCGGAGATCCGTCATCTCTACCGATCGGTAACCGTTCCGCTTGGTGGGCGGTCCGGTCTGGTGGCGCGCGGTGAGGACGTCTGCCGTCCGCTCCGCACACCCCCGGGTGTTACGAAAAGAGGTGGTCCGACCTGGTTCCCGTCCGCCCGATGGCGGGCGGTCGGGGTGAGGGCCAACAGGAGACTCTACGCCCGCGTACGCGCGGACCCGAATGCCGTTCGCATCTCGGGCACGCGTACGCCCTGTGGGCCGGGACCACCCGAAGCATCCTTGGACCACACAGAGAAGGGCAAATCGGTGTGATTCGCGCCACCTCGAACGGCGTGTCCCGGTGCGACACGTCAACCTTTGGAGGGGATCGGGGGTCGGGTACTTGCGCGAACCGCCGCGCCCGTGTGGACTACGGCCACAGCCTCGGCATGGACGCCGAGCCGAATACTGGAGGTTATTCCCGTGAGCGCGACCGCGGACCCCGCGGACAAGTCCAACCCGGCGACCCGTCTCGGCTTCGAAGAAGGCCAGATCATCCAGGAGCTGGGGTACGACGAAGACACTGACCAGGAGCTCCGCGAGCGCATCGAGGAGCTCACGGGGACGGATCTCGTCGACGAGGACTACGACGACGTCGCCGACGCCGTCCTGCTGTGGCACCGCGACGACGACGGGGACCTCACCGACGCCCTCGTCGACGCGCTGGAGTACCTCGCTGAGGGCGGCCTGATCTGGCTGATGACGCCCAAGACCGGGCGGGACGGCCACATCGAGGCCTCCGACATCAACGACGCGGCCAAGACCGCCGGCCTGTCCCAGACCAGCTCGATCAACATCGTCAAGGACTGGGCGGCCACCCGGCTCGCGACCAAGTCCACGGCGAAGGGCGGCAAGCGCTGAGCGGCTCCTGAAGCCCCGCACCGGGCCCCGC